>JAHZFN010000028.1 GCA_019421315.1 Peptococcaceae bacterium
AGGAAATTGCCCATATTACAACGGAAAATGCCCAAAAATTCTACAAAATCAAGTAGCCGTTCCCAAAAAAACAAAAACTTTATAAAATTTTTGCTGAAAAAAACCGCATTGCCGCAGAAAAAAGCCTGCTACAATGCGGTATTTTTTTTGTAAAAAAATTTTTTTGCAAAATTTGTAATAAAAAGCCTGCTAAAGGCATATACTTAAAGAAACGCCTGCTAAAAGCGATGTTTGGCTTTTGTTTTTTGTTCGTAATTTTTGTCCGCTGCCGATTTGACAGATTTGAAAAAATGGTTTAGAATAAAAACCGTTTAAAAAAAAAACAAAAGCCCTGCTAAACGCAGTGGGCGAAAAAGGGCGTTGTTTTCGGCAGATTTTTTTCCGCCAAAAACGGGCAAAAAAGCGAATAAAAAAGGATTATAAGGCAGTGATAATTTTCGGTGGCTGCCAAAGAAAATCAAAGGGAAAAAATCCGCTCCAAAGAAAACCGCGCCGAAAAAATTTAAGGAGGACGATTATTTGAGTACGGAAAAAATCAAACGATATTTAAGAAGCAAAAAAGCCTTGATTACATCCGGTATTGCTTGCGTTTTAGTCATCAGCACATTTTTAACACTTACGTTTATGTTTATCGGAGATACCAAGGCGGTCGCATTGGTTATCGACGGTCAAAAGGATATTTACCAAACGGAAGCCATAACGGTTCAGGGTTTTTTCGAAGAGCAGGAAATTGAGCTGCAGCCTGAGGACGAGGTTTCCGTGGAACTGCACAGTTTTTTGTCCGATGAACAAACCATCGAGGTTAATACGGCTGTGAAAATGACAGTCATCGACGGCGGCGAAAAATTTGAGGTTATGGCGCAGCCCGGAACTGTGGACGAGGTTTTGCAGACCACAGGTCATGAAAGGGGCGCCAACGACTGGGTTACCCCCGCTTATAATTCCTGGGTGGGCGAAGACGCCGTGATCAACGTGCACAGAATCAGCTATGCGCAGAATACGGTAACGGAAGCAGTCGAACCGAAATTGGTTGAACAAGAGGACGCTTCAATGCCCGCAGGAACCGTCAATGTTAAGCAGGAAGGAACTCCCGGCGTTGACGAAGTGGTTTACGAATCCGTTTACAAAAACGGTGTAAAAATTCAGGATAACGAAATTTCCCGCAAAACCATCCAAAAATCCGAGGACAGAATTGTGGCGGTGGGTGCCAAAAACGCCGCAAATTCCGCCGTTTTTGCGGAGGCAGGTTCTTATTCCAGAAGCCTCACCGTTTCCGCCACAGCCTACACCCATACGGGCAACCGAACCGCCACAGGCACAGTTGCCAGAGTTGGCATTATCGCCGTTGACCCCAGAGTTATTCCCCTGGGAACCAGGGTTTATGTGGAAGGCTACGGCTACGCCACGGCAGAGGATACAGGCGGCGCCATCAAAGGCAACCGTATAGACATCTTCCTGAACAGCAATGCGGAATGTGTAAACTGGGGCAGAAGAAGCGTCAAGGTTTACATTCTGGATTAAATTAAAGATTAAATAAACCTAAATAAAAATACAGAGCATAGAGCAGGCGTTTTTCGCCTGCTTTTTTGCGGCTTTGGGTTTTAACGGGATTTTTGCCTGCCGCCTTTGAGCGCACGCCAAGGCTGCGCCGTCAAGATGTTGATAATACGGGCTATTGTGAATAATGTGGATAACTTGTTGAAAAAGTATACAAAAAGAAATTTTGTTCAAAACGGCGGCAAATTGAAATATTTGGGATAGGCAGGCAAAAAAACCGCTTTTTTGTTTGTTTTTTGGTTTGAAAAGCGGTAAAAGGTGAAAAAACAGAAAAAAACGACCAAACCTATAAATTATCAGATAATTCTGATTTTAAAAATGTATGTTGTATGCTCGGTGCCCTTTGCCACAATATATTGTGGTTTGTGGATAAATTCTGCCGCCTGTTGTGGAAAATTTGCATTTTTTTTGAATTTGTGGTATTATATTATTGCATTATTGTATTATTACTTATTTTGGAATTTATTTTTAAAAGCACGGCAAAAATAAGCAATTTGCAATTTCCAGTATGTTAGTCTATCCCATAGCTGCATGCCATAAAAATAAAATATATCTTGCAAGGCGGTGACAGTTTTTTTATGCATGGTAAAAGCGGCAGCAATTTTGAAAGTGAATTTGAAGAAAGTGAATTTGAAAACGAAAGTGTAGAAGAGTTATCGGCGGCAAAAAGCGAGAAAACGAAAAGCTCTGCGGAGGATGTCTCCTCCCACCAAAAAGGCTTTTTCCGCAATTTACTTAAGAAAAACAATGGGCGGCAATCGGCGCAGAACATTTGCCAAGCAGGCGAAAAAGAGGAGCAGACCCTTAAAGACCAAGCTCAGGATTCGCAAGGCTCGGCAGAGGCAGTTTCGGCGGCAGTTTCCGAAAACGCCCTTTTCGGTGATAGTGTCGGTTCGGAAGAACCGCAGAAAGCGCAGGCAAAAGAGACGCCTGCCGAAAAACCGCAGTTTGATTTGCAGAAGGAAGGCGAAAGCGAAAACCAAGAAAATTCTTTGCCCGAAAAAATCCTTTTTTCGGATTGTTCTTCGGATTTGACGGAACAAAAGGCGGGCGGGGAACAGGGAGCGGCAGTTTCCAAAACAAAAACAGAGAAAAATCAAAAAAAATCCAAAAATATTTTGGCGTTTATCAGAGAAAACAAAAAGGCGAAATGCGGCATGGCTGCGGCTGCGGCATTGCTTTTGGCGGCGGGCGTTTATGGCTCCGTCAACGGCATTGATTACCTGCTCCACGGCAAAAAGGCCTACGCCATAACCGTCGACAACAAAGAGGTTGCCACGGTGAGCAGTTATCTGACCGCCAACAGCGTCATCAAGGATTATTTGGCAGGCGGCTACAACAGCACCGAAATCAAAGGCGCCCACTTCACCGACGACGTCAAAATCACCAAGGTTTATGAACCGCAAAGCGAAATTTTGGATTACGACAGCGCCCAAAGCAAATTGGCGGAAAATGCGGCAACCGTTGCCGAATGCGTAACAGTTAAGGCGGACGGCAGAGAAATTGTCAGTTTCTCCAACGAAGCCGATGCCGAAAAGGCTTTGGAGCTTTTGAAAAAATCCTATGCGCCCACGGACGAAAATCTGAAGGTGACGGACGTTAAATTCAAAGAAAATGTGGAAATTTGCGACGGCAACGCCGATGTTTCCGAAATCTATTCGCCCGAGGAAGCCGTTTCTGTTATGAAAAAGCTGACGGAAACCGAAAGCTACGTTTACACTGTGGGCGAGGGTGAAACTTTGGAAACTGTCTGCGAAAGCCAAGGCGTTTCCGTTGACAGCATGACGAAGCTGGACGACAGCACCGATTTTGAAGCGCTGCGGGCAGGCGACAAGCTGCAAATTGACAAAGAAAAAAATCTGATCAACGTTTTGACGACGGTGGAAGAAACCAAGCAGGAAATCATTTCCTACAACATTTCTTATCAGGAAAACGACGAAATGCCCGCAGGCACCCAAAACGTGGTGCAGGAGGGCTTTGACGGTGCCGAAATTGTTGATTTGAAAATAGTGCGGATTAACGACAGTGAGCTTTACCGAGAACGCCTTTCGGCAGAAACCACCATCCAACCCACCACCAAGGTTGTGGACTGCGGAACCAAGGTTTTCCGAGACAACGGCGAAACGGGCAAGGCGAACATAACCTCCGCCAACCAGATGATTTGGCCAACCACCGCCACAGCCATCAGCTCCCCCTATGGTATCCGTTCCCGCGGCTTCCACACGGGTTTGGATATTAACGGCGAAACGGGAGATTCCGTTTGGGCGGCCTTGAGCGGCACTGTTACCACGGCAGGCTGGGCCGGCAACTACGGCAACTGCGTTGTGATCAAGCACAGCGACGGTCTTTCCACCAGATACGCTCACCTCAGCGCCATCAGCGTTGGTCTGGGCGAAAAGGTTACCCAAGGTCAGGTAATCGGTTTGGAGGGCAGCACCGGCAACAGCACAGGCTCCCATCTGCATTTTGAGGTAATAATCAGCGGCACAGCCGTTGACCCCTTGATTTACATAAGCCGTTAAGTTTGCATATTTATAGAACATATTAATAAGAATATATTAATTAAGATTTTATCATTCCTTGAGAAAAAATACACATAAACAAAAAAACCGCTTTTTTCAAAGGCGGTTTTTTTGTTTGTTTTATTTGCATATTTAATTGTTTTCAAAATAATACTTTAAATTTAAAATTCGGCTTTTTGCCCCTTGTGGCAAAGAGCAAAAATCAAAAAGCAAAAAAGCAAAAAAGCAAAAAAGCAAAAATTATTTTATTTTTCGCTCATTTCGGCACGGCGCATAATCATCTGGGCGGCAATGCTGACGGCAATTTCCGCCGGCGTTTCGGACTTAATATCCAAACCGATGGGCGTGGTAATGCGTTTCAAATCCTCGTCCGTAAAGCCTTTTTCTTTCAGGCGGGCAAAAACAGCCTTGGTTTTTCTGGCGCTACCTATAACACCGATGTAGTAAGCGGGGGTTTTCAGAACTTTTTCCTGCACCAGCTGGTCGTCCTTATGACCTCTGGTCATCACCACCGCAAAGTCGTTTTCGTTGATATGCAGAATTTCGTTAAGATCGTTGAAATCGCCGCAGACGGTTTGTTCGGCATCGGGGAAAAGCTCCGGTTTGGTAAATTCTTTGCGGTCATCCATAACGACACAGTGAAAATGAACCCTGGTTAAAGTGGGAACCAGCTCCTGCGCCACATGACCGCCGCCGAAAATGTAAACCTTGCCCGCTTTTACCAAAGGTTCAATTTGGAATTTGCGGTCGCCGACGGTTCTCTGCTCCGGTTTATGGCTCAGGTTTGCCGTTAATTGGGCAGCTTCCTCCGCCGAACCGTCAAAGCCCAGCAAGCCCTTGCTTTGGCTGTATGCAATCAGGCCTGTGTGGCAGTCGGGCGTAATTTCCGTAAACAGCCAAGACTGCTCTCTTTCCTTTTGCATTTTCATTATGGCATTCAGGATTTCCAATTCTTGCCTGTCGTCGGCGCTGAGATACTGGAACCAAATCAAAACGTCGCCGCCGCAGATCATGCCGATGTCGGCAACTTCGTTTGGTTTCAAACGGAAAAATTTGGTTTTGGATTTCTTTTCAGTCAAAACCTCGGCGGCAATTTGTTCGCTGTGGTATTCCACTGCGCCGCCTCCCACCGTTCCGATAACCCGTCCCGCTTTGGTGATGAGCATTTTTGCCCCCGTTCCCCTGGGCGTGGAACCGGAGCTGGCAACAACGGAAACCAGTACCATATCGTTGCCCTGTTCAATTTGTTTTACCATTTCTTTAAAAAGATTTTTCATATTATATCACCTCAAATTTTTTATTAGCCTCTCTATTAGTTAAACTCCGTATTTATATCAGTTAAAATATGATAACTCGGCGAAGTTTTTTAATACATTTTTTATTAGCCTCTCTATTAGTTAAACTCCGTATTTATATCAGTTAAAATAT
>JAHZFN010000271.1 GCA_019421315.1 Peptococcaceae bacterium
AGCACGAGCGTGAATCTTTAAATGCACCCAAATAACAATAAAGACCTTTAGCCGCTAAACTATAATTTAACTCAGCACAGACCCGCCAAGCAACCAAGTTGGCAAAAGACAGAGTATTAACAGTCTTATCCGAACTAAAATAGCGGTTTAACCATTGTCCGAAGTTTAACAACATCCACGTCGTAAAAAAGTCGTTAAAGGTAACGGGGTTCTATGGTGTCGAGGAGGGTTTTCAGGTCGTTGGTGGCGTTTATCAGGACAGTTTTGTCTTTGGACTTCATGGCTTTTTTGACGTTTTTAACAGCGGCGTTGACGCAGGCCTTGTCCTCTTTGTTCAGCTTTTTGCTGAGGGCGGCGCTGCGGTAAATCTGCGCCTCCGCTTCGTGCTTGGCGGTGGCCTCTTCTTTGTTTTTGCGGTCCTCCTGCTCATACATCTTGGCATTTTGGATAGCGTCGTCTATTTCGCTTTGGGAAAGATTGCCGGAGGCGGTGATGGTGATTTCCTGCTGTTTGCCAGTGCCTAAATCCTTGGCTGTTACATTGACAATGCCGTTGGCGTCAATTTCAAAGGTAACTTCGATTTGCGGCACACCCCGCATGGCGCGGCGGATACCTTTCAGACGGAATTTGCCCAGAGATTTGTTATATTTCGCCATTTCCCGCTCGCCCTGCAAAACATGAACGTCCACAGCCGTTTGAAAACTGGCGGCGGTAGTGTAAATTTGGCTTTTTTTGATGGGAATGGTGGAGTTTCTTTCAATGATTTTGGAAAAAACGCCGCCCATGGTTTCAATGCCCAAGGAAAGAGGCGTTACATCCAAAAGCACCAGACCTTTGACATCGCCCACCAAAACACCTGCCTGCAAAGAGGCGCCCATGGCGACACATTCGTCGGGGTTAATGCCCTTAAAGGGTTCCTTGCCCACAAAGCTTTTGACGGCTTTCTGCACGGCGGGAATACGGGTTGAGCCGCCCACCAAAAGCACCTTGGCGATTTCCCCGACACTTATACCTGCATCGGCGATGGCTTGGCGAACAGGCCCCATTGTGGCTTCCACCAAATGTGCCGTCAAGGCGTCGAATTTCGCCCTGGTCAGGCTGACATCCAGATGAACGGGCGCGCCTTTGTGCTGCATTAAAAAGGGCAGGCTGATTTGAGTTTCGTTAATGCCCGAAAGCTCGATTTTCGCCTTTTCCACCGCTTCTTTTAAGCGGGAAAGAGCTGTCAGGTCCTTGCTGATGTCGCAGTGGTTGGTTTTTTTGAAATCTTCGATTAAATAGTCGGTGATAACCTGGTCAAAATCGTCGCCGCCCAGACGGTTGTTGCCCGCCGTTGCCAAAACCTCGATAATGCCGGCGTTGATGTCCAGGATGGAAACGTCAAATGTACCGCCGCCCAAATCGTAAACCATGACTTTTTGAGCGTTTTCTTTGTCAACGCCGTATGCCAAAGCGGCGGCTGTCGGTTCGTTGATGATTCTCTGAACATTAAGTCCTGCAATTTTGCCCGCATCTTTGGTGGCTTGGCGCTGGGCGTCGGTGAAATAAGCGGGGACGGTGATTACGGCTTCGGTTACAGCCTCACCCAAGTAGGCTTCGGCGTCTTTTTTCAGCTTTTGCAAAATCATGGCGGAAATTTCCTGGGGTGAATAGCTATGACTGTCAATGCGAACTCGGTAATCGCTGCCCATTTCCCTTTTGATGGAGGAAACGGTGCGGTCGGCGTTGGTTACAGCCTGCCGTTTGGCGGCTTCGCCCACCAGACGTTCGCCGTCTTTGGTGAAAGCCACAACGGAGGGTGTGGTGCGGCTGCCCGTTTCCGAGGGGATGATGACGGGACTGCCGCCCTCCATAACCGCCACGCAGGAATTTTTTGTGCCAAGGTCAATACCGATTACTTTGCTCATTTTTTTGCCTCTTTCCGTTACTGTAATACTGCCGTAACATTTTATCTATGAATATAAAGCCGATGGTAAGCAGCCGGCTTTTGATTTGTTGACTTGTTTCAGAGTTCGGTTGGCATAAAATCTGCCCCAAATTCTCATTATAAAATATTCATTATAAAATTCATTATTATAGAATTATTTTAAGTTGCTAATATTAACTGCATTTAAACATTCCGTTAAACATTCCGTTAAACATTTGTTTTAAATATTTATCGGGTATCGAATATTTATCAAATATTGAAAATTTATTGCCGAGTGGAAAAACAAAGCCGCAAGAAAACCAAGGCTTTCTGCGGCTTTAAAAAATTTATTTGTTGTAGGTGAGGATATACTTCATGGCAAGACGGCAGGGGTGATATTCCGTTTTGGTGCGGCGGAGATTTTCCAACCCCATATCCTCGGCGCGGTTCACCAGCTGAAAACCCTGCCAGTCGGAAACCAAAAACATTTGGTTGATGGCGGCGTAAAGCCCTTTGTATTTGCTGTTTGCCTTTTCGATGATGATGTATGCCATTTCGTCGCTGAGCTTTTCGCCTACGGCAAAGGCCTCAACCTCACCGCCTATTTCGATGCAGGCGCCGTGCAGTTCCAGATCTTCCATATTCTCAAAAAGCACGTTGATGGCATCCGCCTCCTCTTGAACGGTGGCGACGTCCGTTTGGTGGGTTTCCGCCGCCCAACGCTCAACGCTTTTGCGGCAGAGGGGAATCAAATCTGCCGTCAGCGGCAAAAAGCGGTAAAAGGGATAGCTGCGCTTGAACTGATTGATGTGGTTTCTTTTGTTATGATATTTTTTGCCTGAAAGCTCCGTCAAATCCTTGACGCTGTAAATATAGTTGGCGTTTTTGCGGTCGCTGCGGACGGAAAAAGCCGCCGGCATGGCGTTTTCGATGAGAGGCAGCTCGTTTTCGCCTACCTCCGACAAAATGCAGGGCAGACCTTGGCTTGCCGCATAATCAATGATTTTTTGCAGAGCCGCTTTATACTGCGAATTATCGCATTTGCCGTCTTTGTAAAAGGGCGGAAAAAACGAGGTTACCCCGTTGTGGGTGTTCATGATGAAAAGAAAATCGTCTTCGACGGCAAAGCGGAAATCAAAGGATTTCTGCCACGCCAAAAGAGTGGTAAAGGAATGTTCTGTCAAATAAGGCGGAATTTTGTCCAAAAAGCTTTTCAGCAAAGCTCTGTCCTGCAATTCCACCGGTTTATACTCAGGCATTTTTTATACCTCCGTGGGTTTGTTTCTGTTATTGTCAGCCTTGGCATAAATGTCCCGTAAGCTTACGATTTATAAAATTTTCGGCGCTTAAAGCATGGCTTTCAAATCGTCGAGGAAGCTGCGGTAAACGGCAAAGGCTTTGTCCAAGGTTGCGGGGTCTTCCATATCCACGCCCGCCACCTTCAGCAGGTCGATGGGGGAAAGGGAGCTGCCGCCGCTTAAGAATTGCTTGTATTTGTCAACTGCCGCCTTGCCCTCTGTCAAAATGCCGTTGGCAAGGGCGGAAGCCGCCGTGAAGCCCGTGGCGTATTTGTAAACATAGAAAGAGCGGTAGAAATGGGGAATTCTGCTCCATTCCATGTCGATAGCTTGGTCGATCACCATTTCGTCGCCGAAATAATCCTTGTTCAGCCTGTAATAAACCTGTCTGTAATATTCGCAGGAGAGGGCGCCGCCTTTTTCGGCGTGTTCATGCACAATTTTTTCAAATTCGCCGAACATAGTCTGGCGGAAAACGGTGCCTCGGAACTGATCCAGATAATAGTTGATCAGGCGGAGACGGCGGTTTTTGTCCGTTTCCTTGTTCAGCAGATAACGCAAAAGCAGTGTTTCGTTGACTGTGGAAGCAACCTCTGCTACAAAAATTTCGTAGTCGCTGTAAACATACGGCTGAGTGTGGGTGGAGTAGTAGGTGTGCATGGAATGACCCAGCTCATGCGCCAGAGTGAAAACGGAGTCTAGGTTGTTTTGGTAATTCAGCAGAATAAATGGCTTGGTGCCGTAAACGCCGCTGGAGTAAGCGCCGCTGGTTTTGCCCCTGTTTTCCATAACGTCAACCCAGCCTTCGGAGAAAGCCTTTTTGGCGATGCCGATATATTCCTCGCCCAGGGGAGCCAGGGCGGCAAGCACCGTTTCCACAGCCTCCGCAAAGGGAATGTCGGCTTCATCTTCGTTGAACATCGGTACATAAATGTCATACATATGCAGCTCGTCAACGCCCAGCGCTTTTTTCCGCAGGCGCAGATATTCAAAGAAAGCGGGCAGGTTTTTGCGGACGCCCGCAATCAGCTGTTCGTAAACCTTGACGGGAATTTCTTCGCCGAAAAGCGCCGCCTCCAAAACCGACGGATATTTGCGAACCTTGGTATGGAAAAGATCCTTTTTGATATTGGCGGTCATCATGGCTGCCAATGAATTTTGGTTTGCTTCATAGGCGCTGTAAAGTCCTTCAAAGGCGGCCTTGCGAACCTCTCTGTCTTGGCTCTGCATCAGCACAATGTAGTTGCCGTGGGTGATTTCCGTTTTTTCGCCTTTTTCGTCTGTGATAACGGGGAATTTCAAATCCGCATTGTTGAACATGGTGAAAATATTTCTGGGCGCAGATGTCAAATCTCCCGCCAAAGCCAAAATCTCTTCTTCTTCGGCGTTGCGGATATGGGGCGCCGTTCTGGTAATTTCATGAATATACCTGGTATAAAGCTTGAGGCAGTCCTCATGCAGCCAAGCCTCCAGTTTTTCGCCGTCCATCGCCAAAATTTCGGGGTTGACAAACGCCAGCTTGGCGCTGAGGTTCACGGCAAGACCTTGAATTTTGCTGCAAAGACCCTGATAAACGGGGTTGGCGTTGTCTTCGTCCTGTTTCATATTGGCATAAAGATAAAGTTTTTCCAGTTTTTGGCAAACTTCGTCCTGATAATGCAAAAATTCCGCCAGTTTTTCGGGGCTTTCCGACAGTTTGCCGTTATATGCGTCGGCTTTTTTCAGCAGTTCCTCACATTCTCCGTAGGCTTTTTCCCAGGCGTTGTCGTCTGCAAAAACGCTTTTCACATCCCACTTCATTTCCTGCGGGATTTCCGAACGGGCGGGCAATGTTTTTACTGTTTCACTCATTTTTATTACCTCCTGTATATCAAATTTCATTTTATCGTATGCCAAATTTATATTTAAAATTTTTCAAAAAAATTGTATTTTTCGGGTTAATTCCTTATTAAAATATCAAAATTAAAATATCAAAAATATTTACGGTTTTTTCTCGTTTTTTATGTCTTTTTCCTCATTTGTTGCCACCAAAATTTTCTCTATGCACCGTTTTCATTATTTTTTTATTTATTGACAAATTCCTCTTTCTTCCTGCTCTTTTACCGTAATATTATCCGCAAAATTCCGCATAATATAACAGGATTTGTTCCTGTCTTTTTTAACGACGTGGATGTTTTTAAACTCCGCAGCTTCTGTCTGTCCGCTATTTTAGCTCGGCGAAGTCTGTTAATGCGCATTCGTTTGCCGCACTATGTGCTTGGCGAGTTGCCTATAATTTAGTTTGGCAAAGACTGAGAATGCGCCGTTTTTTGCCGAGTTAGCTTGACAGCGGAAACGTTTAACACAAAAAAATAAAATATGAAAGGATGATTTAATTTATGGATAATACAATCAGTTTATTAAACGGTTTAGATACTTCTAGCTGGGAAAATTACAAAAAATCTTTGGGTCAGGCTGTGGAAGCGGCTGAGGATTTCGGGATCGGCGACCGCACCATAACAGCCTTTGCCGCCAAATTCGGTGAGTTTTTGAACCGCAACGCCAGCGCCGACCTGCCCGAAAACAAAGCAATCCAAGAGCTTTGGCAGGTTGCCGACAAAAAAGAGCAGCACACCCTTGCCAAGCTCATGGTTGAAGTCTGCAAAAATTCTTAACGACGTGGATGTTGTTTGCTGAGCTGTCCAAGAAGTCGAGCCGAATGGCGAAGACTGATTGGGTAACAGCTCGTATGCGATAGCCGCCCAAGAATACAAGCCGTTAAGGCGCAGTGTGATTGGCTGGCGGCGAACCGCTAAACTTCGCACAGAGGTCAGAACGCTATTTTTAACGACGTCGTGTTGTTAAACTTCGTTCAACAGTCTGTTCGCTATGTTTTTTCGGTGAAATCTGTTATTGCGCATTCTTTTGCCGATTTGGGTTGCTGAAATTTGAGTGTACAGTGGTTAGCTGTCAAAAGAAAAATTCTAACCACTGTACACTTAACCAATTATCTTAACCGGGTAAAGTTTGGTAAATCCCTTGTTTCGCAGCCGTATCGGCGCAGTCAAATTTAATAAAATTTTTTCGGCGGCGGGGCTGTGTTGCAATGTTTTGCAACGGCTCTGCCGCTGAAATTTTGTGGAAAAATCTGTTTTTGTTAACAGTTCATCGGGGTAAATCGGCAAAAATATGCTTTTCTTTGCGAAAAACCCCTGTTTTTCACCGCAAAAGACGACATACTCCGAAACATAGTTGTTCACAGAGTTTTCCACACTTTCCACAGCAAGCTGTTGATTACTCGGTTTTTTCTGTTAAAATTTGCCAGTTTTCGGGGCTGATTATTGATTTTAACGGTATATTCCGCCAGTTTTGCGGTTCAACCTCCGAAAAACCGCTTTGGGGATAATCATCAATTTTGCATTCTTTCAGCAAATCCTGCCATGGGTTTTTGTTCAGACTCAGCAGGCGGCGGCAAAGCTCGTCCTCCCCTGCGTTGATAATGTCGCCCCGAATGTCGATGGCAATTTGGCTTTTGGGCAGGCAGCAATGGGTTTGGCAGACCAGCGAACGGTAAATATGCTCTCGGCATTCCTGCTTTTCCTTGTTCAAAAAATAGCAGGAATAATCGTCGTTTCTTTTCAGCACAATGTCGATGGCTTCGCCCGCCAGATGAATTTCCGCCGTTTCCCGCAGCCAATCGGCAAGGGTTACCTCAGCCTCGGTTTTGGCGGCAAGCTTCGCCGTCAGTCCCTTTGCCAAAGCAAAATCCGCAACAGTCAGAGGAATTCTTTCGTACCAGCAGCCGTCGCAGCCGCGGCACTCCGCCATGGTGTTGTTCTGAAATTCGTTGAGGGCGTCCACATAATCGCCCAGAGTTTCCGCCTCATGCTCCAAAAGCAGGTCGTAACCGAATTGATTTTCGGCAAATTCTTTTAAATATATCTTCATAATTATATTATATCTTTATTATTTATTTGATTAAGGTTTCTCCCGTCATTTCGGCAGGCTGCGGCAAATTCATAATCTGCAGCAGCGTGGGCGCAATATCTTTCAGGGCGCCGCCGCTCTTAAGTTCGCAGTCATAACCCACAACGATAAAAGGCACTTTGTTGGTGGTGTGGGCGGTAACGGGTGTGCCGTCCGCTTCAAACATTTTTTCCACATTGCCGTGGTCGGCGGTTACCAAAAGAACGCCGTCTTTGGCAAGGATGGCGTCTTTGATTCTGCCCATGCATTGATCAACCTTTTCCACAGCCTTGACTGCGGCTTCCATAATGCCTGTGTGTCCCACCATATCGGGGTTGGCAAAATTCAAAATAATTAGGTCGTATTTGCCGCCGTCGATTTCCGCCAAAACCTTTTGGGTAACCTCTTCGGCGCTCATCTCAGGCTGCAGGTCGTATGTGGCAACCTTGGGCGAAGGCACCAAAATGCGGTCCTCGCCCGGATTGGGTGCTTCCACGCCGCCGTTGAAGAAAAATGTAACATGGGCGTATTTTTCCGTTTCGGCAATGCGCAGCTGCTTTTTACCCATCTTGGATACATATTCGCCCAGGGTGTTTTTCAGCTCCTCCTTGGGGTATGCCACGGGCAGCGGGAATGTGGCGTCGTATTGGGTCATGCAGGCATAAGCCACCTGCGGTGCAACGGGGCGGGCAAAGCCTTCAAAATTCTCTTCATAAAAGGCTCTGGTGATTTCTCTGGCACGGTCGGCTCGGAAATTATAAAAAATTATGCTGTCACCGTCGGTGATTTTGCCGTTAAATTCGCCTTTTTCGTCCACAACGCAAAACGGCACGATAAATTCGTCGGTAACGCCCTCGGCGTAGGATTTTTCCACCGCAGATATGTAGTCGGTAACCTTTTCGCCCTCGCCCAAAACCATGGTTTTCCAGGCGGTTTCAACTCTGTCCCAGCGTTTGTCGCGATCCATAGCGTAAAATCTGCCGCCCACGGTGGCAACCTCGCCGAAGCCTATGTCCTCTGTGAAATCCTTAAGCTCACGCAGAAAATCGGCGCCGCTGGTGGGGCTGACGTCCCTGCCGTCCATGAAGCAATGGACAAAGGCTTTTTTCACACCGTTCATTTTCGCCATCAGCAAAAGAGATTTCAGATGAAAAATGTCGCTGTGTACGCCGCCGTCAGAGAGCAAACCGAAAAAGTGCAGCTTGCCGCCGTTGGCTTTTGCCTTTGCCATGGCGTCCAGAAAAACGGGGTTTTGGTAGAAATCGCCGTCGTTGATTGATTTGGTAATTCTGGTCAAATCCTGGTAAACAACACGTCCTGCGCCGATGTTCAAATGTCCAACTTCCGAATTGCCGATTTGTCCCGACGGCAGACCAACCGCTTCGCCGCTGGCGTCCAGGGTCGTGTTGGGCATTTCCGCCGCCAACTTGTCGAAATTCGGCACTTCGGCGTGGCTGAATGTGTCGGAATCCAAGCTCGTTTTCATGCCCCAACCGT
>JAHZFN010000272.1 GCA_019421315.1 Peptococcaceae bacterium
AAATTTTCATTTTCTTCATCAATAGTTACTGCATTGGCGGGAACAGTGCTGTGTTCGGGGTCAATTTCCCAAACAATGCTGTCCAGCTGTTCTTGAGTTAATACATAATCATTGTTCCATTGGTCTTTGGCTGTCAAAGTGATGTTATTCAAATCGAATGCCACGCCTTCAACCACATATTCCGCATCGGTTGCGCAATATAATTCAGCAACATACGGAACAACGTCAACGGTGAACGGAATTTCGTTGGAGGAAATTTCACCGTCAACCAGTTTAACGGTACCGTTACCTGTAACCAGACCTGTCAAAACGGAACCTTCCAATGAAGCGTAATCACCGCCTGTAACAATCTGCCAGCTTGCATTACCTGTCAGTGCAAAAGCGTCGCCGTATTGGTCGGTGCTTGCAACTGCAAGACCTGCCAAATCAAAGGTATGGTTGTTAAACGTTGTGTTAGTTGTCAATGTGGGAATTCTGCCGCTGACTTCAATTTTTGCCAATGCTCTGGCAGGCAGTACTTTCAAGGTGTAAACAGAGGATTCAACCTCACCGCATTTTGCCTGGATTTCATAATCGCCTGCTTCGTTGATGTTGAGAACGGAACCGCTGATGGCTTCGCCGTTAACATACCATGTCAGGTCGGATGATTTCAGGTTCCAAGCATCGCCGTATTGATCCAAAGGATCAACGATGGGCAGTTTGCTCAAATCAAAACGATTTGCCGTGCCGTTAATAATATCACCCATAATATATTCGTTGTCTTTCAAATATTCATGGGAGGCTGTATAATCAGCGGGAATCAAGTTTGTATAATCAATATCAAAGCTCTTCAAGCTGCGTTTATCTTTAACGAGCAATGTCAGTTCGTTGGATTTTACGCCTTTGCACTGAGCGTAGATTGTATACAAGCCTGCTTTATCAACGTGCATAACGGAGCCTGTGATTTCCTGCGGATCTTCGCCTTCAAGCTGGCAGAACCATATCAGACCGTCCAAATCTGTCCAGGGCTGGTCATACTGGTTGAAAGCTTCCACTTTAAGCATGGACAAGTCAAAGTTGTTGTCGCCGTCATCCAAAATGTAGTCGTCAAGCAAATTGGTATTTTCTTTGGAGATAACAAGTCTGTCCAAAACTTTCTGAGGCTCGGCGGTTACTTCAATCCATTCGGAGCGCTGACCGCTGTATACCGCACGGATTTTGTAAGTGCCTTCTTTGGTGAAAGTCATTTTGTTGTCAACGATTTCAATACCGTCTTTGGGCAAACGCTGAGCTTCCCAGATAATGGGAACGTCAATTTGTTTTTCTGTTTTATCCAAAACATAGCCGTCGATTTCATCGGTTGCGTCCAAATTGATAGCATCATCGTTTACATAACCGGTAACTGTACCTTCGGCGTGAACTGTACCTTCAAAAGGAGTTTTTACCAAATTGATGGTGATATATGCCGTGTTGATTTGATCATTGGTTACATATTTGCTGTTATTTTTGCAGCTGTAACGAGAATCGTCGGAAATCATATATTTCAGATATACTGTGCCGCCTTCGCTGCCGGCGATAAGTTTGGTTGTGCCGCTCTTTTCGTCAACGCTCAGTTTAGCGATAGTTTCATCTGTGATTTCTTCGTCGTTTTCGTCAACCAGCATCCAATAGCCTTTATCTTGGTCAAAGCCGTAATAAGGAACGTTGTTTCTGTTGAAACCGTTAATTTCAATATTGTCAACGTTCAATACATCGCCTTCACGCATATCGTAATTGGTGCTGCCGCCTGTAACCTTGATATTATCCAACGGGTAAATCGGAATAATACCTTGAATGTTGGCAGTGATGGAAGCTGATTTGTAAGAAATTGTACCGCCCGTTGTGGACATCGGATAATGCCGAGTCAGCCAGTTAATCAAATCGTTTGTGCCTGCCAATGTGTTAATTTTGCCGCTGGTTGCCGTTTTGGTTGGGTTGTCATAAACAGCAATGGGGCTTTCAAAACAGCTGAGCGCCGGGCAGATAGCTGATTTGCGGTGCGGAAGACTGCAAAGAAGTTGTTGAGGTTCCGTCACCGGGATCAACCTCTTTAACGGTATAGAAGAAATAAACGATATCGCTGTCCGGGTCATCACCGACCACAATTTGTTTTTATTATTATCAGCCGTTGTAAAGGTGTTGCTGATTTCGGAAGTACCGTCTTCGTCGGTGTATGTAACTTTATCACCTGTGTAAAGATCATAGCCTGTATGGCTGGGAGCGTTGATGGTCAGAATACCGCCGATAGCGCCTACCGTGTCATAAGAAGCAATTTCCTGCATATTTCCCGCATTGCCGTTTTCGTCTACCAAAATGCTGACAACAACAACCTTGCGGGAGTTATCATCTTCTGAAACAGCGCCGCCCAAAATGTTGGGCCAATTCAAAGAGGTCAGTCTGTTAGCAGCGTTGCCGTCTTTGCGGGCTTTGCTGTATCCGTCGGTTGCGCCCAGAGACTCTTCAAAGCCTGCCGTATCGGCGCAGACAATGGCTCTGTTGTACAAATCTGCGATTGCGTCGCCGTCTTCAGTGCCGAAGAAAGTGCTCATGTAGCTCTGTCTGTAACCCGCAGTACTGAAAGACTGAGTAAGGGCGTTGTCGTCATAACATTCGCCGGCAGTAGCAAATATGGCAACTTTGAATTTAACAACTACGGGGCAGTCGTAACCCAAAGTGATGGTTACCGTTTGATTGGAAGAATCAATGGCAACGGCTGTCTGCGCAGGCAAATCCATGGTTGTGGAAACTGTGTTGCTGACAGTTTTAGTGGTTTCCTTAGTTTCGCTGTATGCGGTGGAATAAGCCTGCTCTGCCGTAAATTCCAAAGTGATGGTTTCTTTTGCCTGACCGATTACAGGCAAGGTTGCACCGAATTCAGTGCTGGAACCGATCATTTCGCTGAAAGAATAGCTTTCGGTAGCTTCCATGCTGTTGGAAATAGTCGTGCTGTTTTCCTGGGTGAATGCCATACCGATTTCGGAATCTTCAGTGCTGCCGTTTTCATAATAACTGGTGGTTTGGTTTTCGCCTGTGCCGCTGGATTTGTAGGACACGTTGGGCGCATTGGCTTTGGCTGCCTCTTCAACTGATTCAAAACCGTCCGCCGCCGTTGCATATGCCAAATCATCGTCTGCCAAAATGGACAGCTCAAAATCATAGAAAGCCAGACAATAGCTGTTGTAATGATACTTGCCTGTAGCGCCTTGTCTGTCCAGACAGGTAATCATTGTGTAATAAACATTTTTGGTCTTCTTTGCCGCATCTGTATTAAGAGCAGGCAAAAATTCATGGCCGTCCATTGACAGGAAATCGGCAGGTTTAACTTTTCTGTTAATGCCGACTGCCAGAGACTGCGCCATTCTTTGGCGAACCTCTGCCAAATTGCCGGCATATGTCAAGCCGCTGTACCAAGTGTTGTCTTTGCCTGCTTTGCCAATTCTGTATGGGGAGCCCGTATACTGCAAGCCGTAAACAATATCGGTGTAACCCGAACTATCGCCGCGTTTGCCCATGTTTTTGGCAAAACCGCCTCCTGCGTTGAGGTTAGCGGCATACGTAGAATTATCCTGGAAAATCAAAAAAGCCAACTGGCTCCAATAGTCCAGCATACCTACATTAGCTCCGCTGCCACCGGGCTGTACATAAGAGCTTTTGATAACGTCACCCAAAAACTTAACATTGTTGTTTACGTTAGCTCGGTTGG
>JAHZFN010000273.1:0-218 GCA_019421315.1 Peptococcaceae bacterium
CCGAAGCCAAAGAAATGGTGGCATACATCACAAGTAAGGTGAAAATTGATTATATCGCTTTTGAAAACGGCAGTATTTACAGTGCCAACATGACAATGAGCGGTTGCAACAAGCCTGAAGATTACGCAGTTGCGTCGGCTTTGGAAGCAGGCAGCGGAGCCCCCGAAACTGTTAAAGGCGTTGGCGGTTCTTTGGTTACTCTTGCAAGCATCGAAAAG
>JAHZFN010000273.1:228-1532 GCA_019421315.1 Peptococcaceae bacterium
GCTTTGAATGATTTTCATTTGGTTGATTTAACAAGGGCTTTGATTGCCGACCCTGAGTTTATCGTTAAAGTTAGGGACGGCAGAACCAAGGAAATTACACCTTGCATACTTTGCAAAGAGGGTTGTCATACCCACGCTAACACTAATCCTGTTGTGGCTTGCGCCATGAACCCCATTGCGGGCGAAGAATATAAATATTCTCCCATCAAACCTTTCCGCAGGAAGAATCTGGCGGTTGTCGGATCGGGACCTGCCGGCTTATCGGCGGCGTTGACAGCTCTTAAAATAGGGCATACCGTTACACTGTTTGAAAAAACAGAAAAATTAGGCGGTCATTTTGCCAAATTTGCCGAAAATTTCAGCTCGGATCAACCGTCCAAGGTTTTGCAATATTATCTTGATAATTTTGCCGATTATGAAAAAAGAGGCAATTTGCAGATCAAAACAAATCAAGAGTTTACTGCCGATATGGCAAAGGATTTTGATGCAGTGGCAGTGGCAACCGGTGCAAACTATTTTAATGGTTCTTTTAAAGGGGACAGCCAAGTGACAAGTCTTGACGATATTTTAGACGGTAATATTCCCGCAGGCAGCAGAGCCGTTGTGGAGGATGCGCTGGGCGATAACAGAGCCGTTACAGCCTGCCGAATGTTGAAAAAAGCAGGTTATAATGTGGTTCTGGTGACAAAAAATGCTTACCATGCAAGCAAACTGGTTAAAATCGGCGAATTTGCCGATTGGTACGGTGAAATGGCAGGTTTGGGCATTGACGATTACACTAATTCTTATGTCGGCTATGCAGGCAAAGACAAAGTTGAAATAATTAATAAATATAATGAAGAAATTACAGCTTTGGCAGGTGCCGACCTTGCGGTAAAAATCGAAACTCCGAAGGTTGAACAAGGTCTTTGGGAAGCAATTAAAAATATCAATGTTCCCAAAATTCTGCTGGGAGATGCGGTTGCACCCAGAAATTTGCAGGCTGCCATTCGCGAAGGTTATCAGGCAATTAAAGAATTGAGGTGATTTGAGTGGATTATCCATTGATGCTCAGCCCGATAAAAGTGGGCAATGTCGAATTGAAAAACAGAATTATTTTTTCCGCTCATCTTACTAATATGGCGGAAGACCATTTGCCGAGCCGCAAACAATCCTATTATTATATGGAACGTGCAAAGGGCGGTGCAGGTCTGATTATTACAGAGGAAACTTCCGTTCATCCTACCGACTGGGCGTATGAAAAATTAATCGATGCTTTTAATCCTGATGTAATTCCCGGTTATAAATTTATGACTGACCGAGTG
>JAHZFN010000273.1:1542-1810 GCA_019421315.1 Peptococcaceae bacterium
AGTGCACAGAGGCGGTGCAAAAATCTTTTTGCAGCTTAACCATAACGGCGGTCAGTGCGGCAGTGAATTTTCCAGAAAACCCGTTTGGGGTGCTTCCAACATCACAGACCCCTTGTTCGGGGAAACTGCCAAAGCCATTGATGAAGTTGACATTGCGGAATTGATTGATTTTTATGCCAAATCCGCTTTGTACGGCAAGATGGGCGGTTTTGACGGCATTGAGTTTCAAGGTTCACATTCCTCCATTTTAAGACAATTTTTGTCACCG
>JAHZFN010000274.1:0-1959 GCA_019421315.1 Peptococcaceae bacterium
GAGACTGTCAAAATACAATATTTCAAAAGAGCGATATAGAGAACTGAAGTATTTTTGTCTGCAATATCCGGATTGGAAAAAAGAGTTGACTGTTGCTGATACTGTTAAAGCTGCCGTTGCCAAAGATGATGGTGGCACTCACGGCAGTGCTGTTTCCGACTGTACAAGTGAATTGGCTGCAAAAAGAATAGAGCTTCAAAGAAAATGTTCTGTTGTGGAAGCAGCAGCTGTACAAGCAGACGATTTTATAAATCAATATATAATTGAAGCTGTTACAGGTGACTTGTCATATACTTATTTGCGAACTGTCAGAGGTATACCCTGTGGTAAAAACCAGTTTTACGAGGCTCGCAGAAAATTCTTTTATAATTTGTCTAAAATGAGGGACGCAGGGGACATAAAAACATGATAAATTGGTATTGTGAGAGATTGAGAAAACAGGATGTCTTTTTCTTTGGGTTCATAATTCAACCTCCTAACGAATTATAAAAGCGACAAAAGCACGGCTGATCATGGGTCGTGCTTTTGTTGTAAAAAAAGACAAAGAAAACAGCATGGGAGTTTGTTATTATGAAATATTTGACAAAAAATGATATATGGTATAATCTTAATTATATATTACTTATTATGTAAAGGTGGGATTGTATGATATATAAACGCTTTCTGATAGAAAATTACAAGGCAATTAATTCAATTACTATTGATATAGATAACAATATTATACCAATCATAGGTATTAATGAATCTGGGAAAACTTCTATATTACAAGCTATACTTGCATTTGATAGAACAAAAGATCATTTGATTAATGGAGAACACTTAAAGCCTAAAAACAAATATTTAACTCAACAAAAGGATTGTTTAATTGTTGCAGAATTAGAATTAGAAAATGAGGAAGAGGTCGAAGAAATATTGAAAGATATTTCTATAAGAACAGACCATCCCTTATACGAATGGTTGAAAAACAAGTATAAACTGCGTGAATCTATTAAAATTAAAAGGATTTTGGGTAATAAATATGAGCTTTATAACGAGAATATAACGGATGATTTGAGCGTAAATCAGTCGAATAAATTATTAAAAGAACTTGAAAGACATTTCCCTAATATTCTATATTTTGATGATTTCAATGATAGAATACCTACTAAAATTCAGTTTCCCGTAGAATATAAAAATGATGGGAAGCTACTTGTTCGCAAAGACAGGGAATGGCAGGAATTAATTGTAGAAATTTTTTCAAGAGCCTTGAATAATGAATTGACACTACAGGATTTTCTTAATTTAGATGATGATGATGACAGAGAAAATTATCTTGCCGATGTTAGTCAATGTTTAAGCGAGGACATAATAAGTGAGTGGAAAAAATTAAAACAGGATGAAAGTTTTTTTGCAGAAGAAAGTATTGATTTGGATATAAAATTAAGTTTTGAAAATGAAAATGGTTTTGTTTTTAAAATTCAAGACAGGGAGGCTCAAAATCACATAAGGCATTTTAATATAAGCGAGCGTAGTAAAGGCTTTCAATGGTTTTTTAATTTTATTGTAAAATTAAAATTTAATCCCAAGTATAAATCTCACCCAAAAAATGCTATATATCTGCTGGATGAACCCGGATCATATCTGCATTCTGCTGCTCAAGTTGAGCTTTTGAAGAAATTGTGCGAAATTGGCAAAGAAAATAACATTTTATATTGTACGCATTCCCAATATTTGTTAGATTGTGATGTCATCAATATTTCGAGTATTAAAATAGCAATGAAAGATGATGGAAACATAAAGTTAGTCAATTATTGTGATGCGCCTAACAATAAATCTATGGGTGCCTTTTCTGCGTTGAATGATGCATTAAAACTTAAATTTGGAATAAGCGCCTTTAATATGAAAAAATGCATTATAACTGAAGGAATAACAGATTATTATTTTTATAAGATGTTTGGCAAAGATCTGTCTGATGATATA
>JAHZFN010000274.1:1969-7525 GCA_019421315.1 Peptococcaceae bacterium
CAATAATTCCAGGTCAAGGATGCCAAAATTTAGGAAATATGATATCTATAATGTTGGCATATAGCGATAAATTTTTAGTATTGCTTGATAATGACCACGAAGGTAGAAATGCTTCCCAAAAGTATGAAAGAACATTTGGGAGGTCTTTTAATGAAAATAAATATTTGTACAATATTGCTCAACATGATTTTGTTTTAGAAAATTTATTGTCTGATGTGGCAATACAAAACATATTAGCGGCTACTAATTGCGTAGATATCAAAAGCGCTATACCGATTTTATATTTTTCAAAGGATATAGATGTTATGTCTCTTATAGATGAACAAACACAAGCGAATATATCAAAAGTTGTTGGAGTTATCAATTCTCATTTTAATCATAATTAAAAGATTTTTTTTGTGAGACATATTAATTTTGGTGAGGGTGAATAAAATGTTGAAATGTTTGGACCAATATATATACGATATGGCTATTGCTTTAATAACAGGTATTTTGTCAGGAATATTGGTTACTGGGTATTTTAGAAAAATCGATAAATATGCTAATTTTTGTAGATATTTATATGATTTATATGTATATTATCGGCATATTGGTGTTATGCTGCCTCAGTCAGCTAATGATTATGGCTCAATTAGTGATGATTTGAGGAATTCATTAAGATTGCACTTAGAGGCTCCTGTTGTATTTTATGATGAGGCTTTTTTATGCGAGCATTTAAGCGAAGACGATATGAGAGTTCTGAAAGATGTTCATGAAAAAGCTGAGGATCTTTTAGAATTGATAAAAGAAAATAAATCAATATCCTTTAAGAATGTATCAGATTTAAAAAAGGCTAATTTAGAACTTCTAAAACTTTATAATAAGGCAATTACAAAAAGAAAAACTTTAAATAAACGGTTTGCACCCTAAAATAGGGTGCTTTTCTTATGCCAAAAATCAGAAATAGAAAGGTGGTGGCGTTGTTTGTGCTGACCCTTAAGCAAAAGGCGTTTGCGGATTTTTATATTCAGCTGGGCAATGCCACGGAAGCGGCTGTTCAAGCTGGATATAGTCCGAAAACTGCGTGTGCAATCGGTAACGAAAACCTTAGAAAACCTAATATCAAAAAATATATAGAAACCCGCCTGGCGGAGCTGGACAACGAGCGTATTGCCGACCAAAAGGAAGTGTTGCGCTATGTAACGTCCGTTATGCGGGGCGAAAGTCAAAGCGAAACTGTTGTGGTTGAGGGCATAGGCGACGGCATGAGCCGAGCCACAAGGGTAATAAAACACCCTGATGAAAAAGAGCGGCTCAAGGCGGCGGAAATGCTGGGCAAGGTGCACGGGATGTTTAACGGAAGCGGCGGCGAAGAAAACGCATTGGATAAGCTGGACAAGATTATTGAGGGGATAAACAATGTTGCAAACAGCTGATTTTCATTTATCGGAAATGCAAAAGGCGTTTTGGCGGAACTGTAACCACCGCTGGAACATCAAAACGGGGGCGACACGCTCCGGTAAAACATATCTGGACTATTACATAATCCCAAGACGGATCAGGCAGTGCAAAGGGCAAGGCCTGATTGTTTTATTGGGAAACACCAAAGGAACGCTGCAAAGAAACATTATCGACCCCATGCGGGATTTGTTCGGAAGCGAACTGGTTGGAAACATCAGCAGCGACAACACGGTAAAGCTTTTCGGGCGGAAATGCTACGCTTTGGGAGCGGATAAAGCCAATCAGGTTGAACGAATTCAGGGGGCGGGCATTGAATATTGCTACGGCGATGAGATTACAACGTGGCACGAGGATGTTTTCACAATGCTGAAAAGCCGTTTGGATAAGCCCAACAGCTGTTTTGACGGAACCTGCAACCCTGATAATCCCAATCATTGGTTCAAAGCCTTCCTTGACCAAAAGGATATTGATATTTACAAACAAGCATATCGAATTTACGACAATCCGTTTCTTGAGCCTGAATTTGTCAAAAATTTGGAAAAGGAATATGCGGGGACCGTTTATTTCGACCGCTTTATCCTTGGTTTGTGGAAAGCGGCGGAGGGCTTGATTTACCGTCAATTCGCCGACAACCCCGATAAATACATTCTGAAATTTACCGGTAATGCCGAGAAAGACGAATACTTCCGTGATGTGGCTTTTATCAGTATCGGCGTTGACTTCGGCGGCAACAGGTCTTTAACAACGTTTGTGGCAACGGCTGTTCACAGGAATTACTCCAAGCTGACCGTCATTGCGGATTACCACATTGAGGGAACCAAGGGCGACATTGACAGCGAACGGGTAAACAGTGAATTTATCGGCTTTGTGCAAAGGCTGAGGGAACAGTATCCCAACTGCGGCATTCGTTATTGCTTTGCCGACAGCGCCGAGCAGTACCTTATCAACGGCATGAAAAGAGCCTGCCGCCGTGCGGGTCTTAATATAAGTGTCGGAGACAGCGACAAGGCGACAATAACAAGCCGTATTTACTGCGGCAACACGCTGTTGAATACGGGCAGGCTGTTTTTGACAGATAACTGCAAGCTGCTGCGGGGCGGTATTGAGTGTGCCGTTTGGGATAAGGACGCCGCCGAAAAGGGCAGGGACGAACGTCTGGACAATTTCAGTACCGATATTGATATTTTGGACGCCTGGGAATATTCCTTTTCGGCATTTATAAACAGACTTATACCGAAGATATAACAGAGGAAATAATAGGGGAATAGCAATGGATATTAGCGTAATTATTGATAAACTGAATAAAGAGTATGCCTGCAACATTGCAAGCGAATATTACGGGATTATAGACGAGTGGACGGACTGGTGGCGGGGTTACTTCAAGCCTTTTCATCAGTTCACGGAATACTGCAACGGCAAAGCCAAAACCAGGGAGCTTTTTTCCGTCAAGATGGCAAAGAAGATTTGCGAAGACTGGGCGGCAATATTGCTGAACGAAAAAACGGAAATCGTTATTGGCGATAAAAAGAGCAGCGTTTTTGTGCAGGGTGAGGACGGTAACGGCGGTGTGCTTGCCGAAAACAGCTTTTGGCAGCAGGGCAACGCTTTGGTGGAAAAGGCTTTTTTCAGCGGTACGGGAGCTTTTGTTTTGAAACTGCATAATGTGGCTGTCAAAGCCGACGGCGGCGTTATCAAAAGCAAGGAAACAAAAATCGGCATTGATTATATCTACGCCAAGCACATTGTCCCTCTATCCGTTGTTCAGGGCAAAATAACTGAGGTTGCTTTTGTCAGCGAAGTTACGGAAAAGGGCAGTAATTTTGTTTATCTGGAAACCCACACCGTCGGCGAAAACGGCAACTACATAATCAAGAACAGATATTACAAAAACGACAACGGAGTTTTGACCGAACAACCTCTGCCGCCCAATATGGCGGAGAGAATTGACACAGGCTCGGATATTCCCTGGTTTGCTTTGGTTTATCCCAATATCGTCAACAACATCATAAATAACAATAATCTGGGCATTTCCGTTTACGCAAACGCCATAGACTGCCTGAAAGGCGTGGATTTGGCATTTAACAATCTTTGCCGAGATTTCAAGCTGGGCGGCAAAAAGGTATTTTACAACAAGGATTTGCTGCAATATGACGCCGAGGGCAGAGCTGTAACGCCCGACGACGTTGCCCAACAGCTGTTTTACACACTGGGCGACGACCTGAGCAATGAAACGCAGATTACCGAGCATAACCCCGATTTAAGGGTTGAGGACAACAAAAACGGCATTCAGGCACAGCTGGATTACCTGTCCTTTAAGTGCGGCTTGGGAGCCCACTATTATCAATTCCAAAACAACGGAAGCGGCAAAATAATGACGGCTACGGAGTATGTCGGTTCCAAACAGGATTTGGTGCAGAACGCCAACAAGCATTACCTCATTATCGAGCAGGCTGTGAAAGCGCTGGTCAGGGCAGTGCTTTATGCGGGAAAAGAGTTTTGCGGCGTTGTTGCAGACCCCGATACCGAGGTTTGCGTCAACTTTGAGGACGGCTTTATCGTTGATAAAGACTCGCAAAGAGAGCGAGACCGACAGGACGTGCTTGACGGCATAATGCTGAAATACGAGTATCGAATGAAGTGGTACGGCGAAACAGAGGAAGAAGCCAAGGCTGTTTTGGCGGCGGCAAGCTCTGATGAAAACGATCTGATGTTCGGCGGTGATTGATTATGCTGACACCGAAACAGCTGGAGCAATGCCCCGACGGCATGGTTGAGCTTTACGCACAGCTGGAAAGCGATATTCTGGCGGATATGGCAAGGCGAATTGCCACATACGATTATTTTATACCGTCCGCTCAATGGCAGTTTAAGAAGCAAAAAGAACTTGGCAATCTCAGCAAGGATATTATAAAAGTTCTGTCAAGGGCAACGGGCAAAAGCGAGGAGGAACTGCGGCGGCTGATGAGCCAAGCGGGCGCTGAAGCCTTAGTGGCGGATGACGAGATTTACAGAACGGCGGGAAAAGAACCGCCGCCCGTCAATCAAAGCAAGGCGCTTTTGGCGGTTCTGAATGCTGCTTACAAGAAAAACGATAAACTGTTCAAGAACCTGACGAAGACAACGGCACGGACAGCCACAGGGCAGTTTGAGGCGGCTCTGGACAGGGCGCATCTGCAAATTATGTCGGGTGCTTTTGACCAAAACACAGCCATCCGCAATGCGGTGAAGAATTTGAGCAAGCAGGGAATCGGCGCCGTTAAATACCCAAGCGGGCATACAGACACGATAGAAGCTGCGGTCCGCAGGGCAACGGTTACGGGAGTCAACCAAACCTGCATACAGCTGCAGCTGGCAAGAGCCGAAGAGATGGGCTGCGATTTGGTGGAAACAACAGCCCACGGCGGCGCCAGACCGGAGCATGCGGTTTGGCAGGGCAGAGTTTTCAGCTTGAGCGGCAAGCATGGCAAGCATCCCGATTCTTACAAAAGCACGGGATACGGCACGGGCGCAGGCTTGGGCGGCTGGAACTGCCGCCACAGCTTCAGCCCGTTTTTTGAGGGCATAAGCAAGCCCGCATACAGTAAAGCCGAATTAAAGGATTATGAAGCCAAAAAATACAGCTATAACGGCGTTAAGATGACCGAGTACGAAGCAAGCCAAAAGCAACGGTACATCGAACGGCAAAAACGGCGCTGGAAAAGGGAAAACGCCGCAATGGCAGCGGCAGGACTGGACACATCGGAGAGCGCCGCCAAAATAGCCAAATGGTCGGCGATTGAAAAAGACTTCTGCCGACAAACGGGGCTAAAGCGGCAGGCAGAACGGAGCTTTATCGGCGGCAAAGCAGCGGGTAAAGGGTTGAATGGTGCGGCGAAGAGTGGTATAATTAAAAATATAGATTTAGATGATTTGGATTTTGTTACTTATAATACCGGTATGAAAGAAGAAGTTGTTAAATATATTGGTAATACCGTGAAAGAGCTTGAACAATCCTTAGGAGTTCGGTTTAATTATGTAAGCAATGAAATTAAGTCAACGGGCAGTCACTGTACGGCAATATTTCAGACTGAGCCTGTGTCATGTTGCAGGTGGAAGTTCTGGTTACAGTTAAACAGT
>JAHZFN010000275.1 GCA_019421315.1 Peptococcaceae bacterium
GTAAAATCCTTCGGCAGTTCGCCCTCATGGACATAGCCGCAGACTTTACATCTGTATTTCGTTTCGGCTTTCGGTTCGGCAACCTCCTCAAACATATCGGCGCCGACACCGCAAATGGGACAGATGAAATCTTTTGGCAATTCGCCCTCATGGATATAACCGCAAATTTTACATCTGTACTTTTTGCCGCCGCTTGCTTTAGCGGGAGCCGCCGAACTGTTTTTCAATTTGTGATAATCGGCGTATGTCATCTGCTGCTGCGGCAAATCAACGGCATCAACAACCTTGCCGATAAACAAGGTATGAGTGCCTACCGTCAGTTTTTCGATAACACGGGCTTCCAGGTGAGCGGCAATTTGCGGCAGGCTCAAAAGAGGCGCTCCCGTTTCGCCGACAGTGTAATTATAATCGGCAAATTTATCTGCACTGCGTCCGGATTTAAAGCCGAAATTACCGATAATAGCCATGTCCGCCTTGTGCGACAAAACATTGACGCTGAAAACTCCTGATTTTTCCACCATTTCCTTGGTATAATTCCGGTTGTTCAAGCTGACGGCAACGGTTACGGGGTCAGAATTAATCTGAAACACCGTATTTGCAATCTGCGCATTAACCTTGCCGTCCCAAGCAGAACCGACAATATACAAACCGTAGCTCAATTTATACATCACTTTGTTATCCATTTGCAACACCTCTTATTTAATAATAATTCGGGGTAAAACCGATAATTGCCCGCCCCCAAAATTCAAAATTATCTTTCATCCCAAGCTATTCTTCATTGGTTTCAAAATCGGAATCAGGCATGGACGCTGTCAGATAGTCGATCAAAACCTTAAAGTAGGTTTCTTCGATTTCCTCCGTTTCGTAAAGGGAGTAGCTGTATTCACCGTGCACCCAATAAGCAACGTAAGTATCGTTTTCTACCAAAGCGTATTTCACCGTTATGCCGTTGGAGTCGTAATCTTTAAATGAAAGATTGCCCTGCACGCCGCTGATATTGCCGTCCGTTGTGTTGGCGGTACGGACAAACATTTCTGAGCTGTCGTCGCTGTCTTTGGCATATTTAACCTCGGCAATCATATAATCGCCGCAAATCATCGAATACGCCTCAGGGTTATAATCCTGTATATCATTATCCCCGAAATTTGCCGCTTCATGCCCAAATGCCGCCGACAAATCCGACAGCATCATAAATGTATCGACAGGGTTAGCGGCGGTTGTTTGGTCATTATTGATAACAGGATCGGCGTCAACAATCTCATCTTTGCCGCAGCCTGCCGCTAAAAGCAAAGCCACAACCAACAACACCGACACAAATATTTTTTTCTTCATTAACAACATTCCACCTTTCCGCAAAATATTTTGCTTTGTTCTATACGTTATTGCTTCTTAAATTAAAATACATAGCTCAACATATTTTCAGTCTATTTCAAATTACTGCAAACTGCCCTGCAATGCCTGCGTCAGCATAATTTTTCGCTTAAATAAATAATTCGCTGTTTATAGTCTTTCCCCTGCCAAAACTGCCCTCAAAGATTAAAATAAGATTAAAAATAAGACTAAAATATGGTAAAAACAGGCAAAAAAAATAACCTGTGCAAACAGGTTGACGTTTTGTTTATTGACCGAAGCAGGAATTTTTGGTGCCGGAGACCGGACTTGAACCGGTACGATGTT
>JAHZFN010000276.1 GCA_019421315.1 Peptococcaceae bacterium
TCTTTTATGCAAGATTTTATACAAAAAAGAGTGTTGGAAATCAGTAATTATATCATAAAATCATCGGCAACGGTAAGACAAACAGCCAGCGTTTTCGGCGTCAGCAAAAGCACCGTCCACAAGGACGTTACCGAAAGGCTGCCCCAAATCAACGCCTCTGTCGCCGAGCAGGTCAAGCAGGTTTTGGAATGCAACAAAGCGGAGCGGCATTTGAGGGGAGGCATGGCAACCAAGCTGAAATACGAAAGAGAGCACGCCAAAGCCCAAAACAGCATTGCTCCCTGAAGCCACACCGAAAAATTACAGTATCCATCCGCCGACTTTTTGCCGCCTTGAGATTTTTCGCCGCCAAGCTCTTGCGAACCTTGTATTGCTTGTGTTATAATTTTAAGTACATAAATTATATGATAAGCAGGAGGCACTTTTTCGAAAAATGATATACAGAAAAGAAAGCGGCGCACTATACGAACAGCTTGTCGGCAAGCTGGAACAGCAGATAGCCGACGGCACACTGCGGCAGGGCGACAAGCTGCCCTCGGAAAATATGTTGGCAAAAGAAAACAGCATAAGCCGTGTCACAGTTCGCCAAGCCCTGAAGCTTCTTTCGGAAATGGGATTGATCGAAACAAAAAAAGGTATCGGCTCTTTTGTTGCCGTGGCGTCAGACCCCAACGATGTGCAAAACAAGGTCAGCAGTTTTCTGCAAAGGTTTGAGGACAATTTCAAGCAGGCAATTCAAATCAAAATATTGATTGAACCAACCATCGCCAAAAACGCCGCAAAAAAACCCAACAGCCGCGAAATTGCGCAAATGGCGGATTATTGGCAGTGTATGCACCACGCCAAAAGCAAGAAACAATACAACGAGCTTTGCGTGGCTTTTCATCTGGCGTTGGTGGAAACGGCGCAAAATCCGCTGCTTTTGCAGTTTTACCAAAAGCTGGAAAAGCTAGAGGAAATGTATCTGCACGATTTGCTGCTGCCGTCGGACAAAAGCAAAAAGCTGCGGCAAACTGACATCGACCAGCACGGCAAAATTTTACAAGCCGTCCGGCAGGGCAACTCCGAAATGGCTTACCTCTACACATTGGAGCATTTGCAATATTTCTACAATTACTACACTAATTTGCAGATAAACGACGCCGATGAAACAGAGGCGAAATAAATTTAAGATTTCAAGCATAAAGCAGGCGGCAAACGTCTGCTTTTTCATTTCACCGCAAATACCAATTCAGTTGCGCAAACCTTCAGGGAAAAATATGTTTGGAAAAAAACCTTTAAACCATTTATGATATGTGCTATACTATAACAAGATGTATGTTATTACATCAATATAATAAATTTTCAGCACAATATATTGTGTTTATATTTTGTTTATTAAGAAGGTGTTTTTGTGCATTACGCAGATATTAAAACTCACGATATAGCCAACGGTCCCGGAGTTCGGGTTTCGGTTGTTGTCAGC
>JAHZFN010000277.1:0-5061 GCA_019421315.1 Peptococcaceae bacterium
CGGGCAACGAAAATCCACACGAAAAAAACGCAAAAACAAAAAACTGAAACGCTGGGTAAAGGTTATCTTATGCCTTTTCATTCTGTTTTTGGCAGCCTGCATAGGCGTTTTCGTCTACGCATTCAGCGTTGTGCACGGCATGGACGATTGGTCGGAAGAAAGTCTGAATTATTCCAGCACCACGTTTATTTTAGACGACGAGGGCAACGCTTATCAAGAACTGCACGCAGGCGAAAACCGTATTCCCGTCGCCATCGACGATATGCCGAAGCAGTTGGTGGACTGCTTTGTTTCAACTGAAGACGTCAGATTTTACAAGCACCACGGTGTCGACATTAAACGTATTTTCGGTGCGGCTCTGGCAGACCTTAAATCAGGCTCCTTTGCCCAAGGCGCCTCTACCATCACCATGCAGCTGGCAAGAAACGCCATTTTGGAAGACCAAAGCAAAAAGATTGACCGCAAAATCAAGGAAGCCTATATCGCCCTGCAAATCGAAAAACAATACAGTAAAGATGAAATTATCGATCTTTACATGAACACCATTTATTTCGGACATGGCGCCTACGGCGTTGAAGCGGCGGCAAGGACATATTTCGGCAAACACGTTGACGAGCTGACATTGGGCGAATGCGCCACAATTGTCGGGTTGGTGCGAAACCCCAAGCTTTATTCTCCCATCGACAATATTGACAACGCCTACAAGGTGCGCAACACTGTTTTGGACAACCTGGAAAACTACGACGACAGCTATGCAACAGAGGTTGCGGCTGCCAAAAACGAAGAAATCACCGTTTCCGAATACAAAGACAACAGCGACCAATACACCTATCCCTGGTTTACCGATTATGTGATCGGTGAAGCGGAAGATATTTTGGCAAGTCTCGGTCTTGATCAATCGGGAATTTACACAGGCGGCTATAAAATCTACACCACTGTCGACAACACAGTGCAGTCTTTGATGGAAGAAGGATATGCCAATGCCGCCAACTTCCCGTCGGGAACCTCCGCAACCAACCAAGTGGAAAGCGCCATGGCGGTTGTCGATAACCAAACGGGACAAATCCGCGGTTTGGTGGGAGGCAGAGAACATCTGACCAAACGAGGCTACAACAGAGCCACAGACATGAAACGACAGCCCGGTTCAACCTTTAAACCGATTTCAGTTTTTGCTCCCGCCATCGAAATGGGATATTCTCCCGCCAGCGTTGTCAACGACGTCAACACTACCTTCGGCGGCGAATACACACCAACCAACTATGACGGCAAATACCGCGGCTTAATCAGTATGCGCGAAACAGCAGTCGAATCCAGAAATATTCCTTCTGTTAAATTTATGCAGAAAATCGGCGTTGATTACAGTATGCACATGATCGAAAAAATGGGCATAAGCATGGCAGATGACCAAAATTCAGGTCTTTCCCTGGCTTTGGGCGGCATGACCTACGGCGTTTCGCCCCTGCAAATGGCGGCGGCATACGCAACTTTTGCCAATGCGGGAAATTACAACGAACCCTACGCCATTACCAAAATCGAAAACAGCATGGGCAAGGTTATTTATCAGCACGAGGATAACAGCCAAACTGTGATTAAAGAAACCACAGCCTTTTTGGTAACCAGTATGCTGATGTCCGTTACGGATCGAGGCACAGGCACCAACGCTCAGATTTCAGGCGTTGAGGTTGCATCCAAGACAGGTACTGTGCAGCTGCCGAAAACAGATGCCTATGCAGGTATCGAAAACGGCAACAAGGACGCCTGGTTTGCGGCATACACACCTGAGCTGACAGGGGTTATTTGGATGGGTTACGACAAGGACTTGGACGAAAACGGCAATCCCCAGTATCTCCCGCAAATTTATGGCGGCAAATACCCCGCCATGATTTGGAAAAAAGTTATTGCAGGCGCCAGTGAAAACGCTCAAAAGACGACGTTCACCGTACCTGACGGCATAACTTATATAGATATTGATGTGAAATCCGGCTTACTGCCCGGTCCTCTCACACCGAGCCAATTTATTAAAACAGAAGTGTTCGATTCCATCAACACACCGCAGGATAAATCAGATATTTGGAAAAAAGTTACAGTCTGCACCGTCAGCGGCAAAATTGCAAGTCCTCACTGTGCAAGCACCGCCGAAAAGGTCAAATATGTTGCTCCCGCCGAATACAGCGGCAACAAGGTAAACGGTTACCCCGATGACACAAGCTGGCTTTACAATTCAGAAACCTGCAATGTCTGCGGCGGAGGCGGCAAACCCTAAACGGAAAGCAGTTCCGAATAAACCTAAAATTCAAAGCGATATTAAAAAGCTATCGGAAAATTTTCGATAGCTTTTTCTGTATATCAACAAAAAAAATCTCAGCTTTTTAAAAGACTGAGATTTTTTTATTTAATATAATTATTTGTATTTATCTTTCAGGCATACTGATGGATTGAATGGCAACACAGCCGCCTCTGACAACTTCAATTCGGCTGCCGAAAATTTTCTTCATGATATTAATAATGCTGTCGTTTTTGTCTTCGCTTTTAACGCTTTCAATCAAAAGCGTTGTTTTATCATAATCGACAACTTCAAACTTAAAGGCTTCCGCCATTTGGAATATATCTACTTTGTCGGTTTCGGAACAGTTGTAAATTTTGATGAAAAGAATTTCCTTCATGCGAATGGGAATTGCCGTAAAGTCCGTAACTTTAATAACCTCAACACTGCGGTTAAGCTGTTTTTTCACCTGTTCAAAAGTCATTTCATCGCTGGTGAAGCTGATTGTCATACGGGAAATTGTCGGGTTTTCCGTAACGCCGACGGAAAGGGTATCGATATTATAAAGCTTGCCGGCAAACATACCGGAAATTCTTGCCAAAATACCTGTTTCATTTTCTACAAACAATGAGATCCATCTGCGTTTTACTTCGTTATTCATAATGTAACCTCCTGTTTGCTGTCTTTATCGTTCAAAATCATTTCGTTCAAAGCTTTGCCGCCGGGAACCATCGGATAGACGTTGGTATCTCTTTCTATAATAAATTCAATCAGTGTTGGTCTGTCTTTCGTGGCTTTTGCTTCCAAAAGCGCCTTTTCTATATCTTTTTCGTCTGTAACCCGTATACCCTTGGCTTCGTAGCTTTCCGCTAATTTTACAAAGTCGGGCAGATATTTGGGACAACAGCGGTTGGGGTCATAACAATTTTTGTCGCAGCTGCGGCGATATGTCAGGCAGGTTGAAGAATATCTCTTGTTATGGAAAAGCTCCTGCATTTGACGAACATTACCCAAATTGGAGTTGTTGAAAACGCAAATTGTAACAGGCAGTTCCAAAGCCACAGCCGTCGCCAGTTCCTGTAAATTCATCTGGAAACCGCCGTCGCCGTTGATGGAAACAACATCCGCCTCGGAATTGCCCAGCTGTGCCCCGATAGCCGCCGGAAAACCGTAACCCATGGTTCCCAAACCGCCTGAAGTAATCAGTTTTTTGTTTTTGCCGATTTCCAAATACTGGGTTGTCCACAGCTGATTTTGCCCAACGTCCGTTGTAACAAAGCCTTCCGGGAAAATTTCATTGATTTTTTTGATAATTTTTTCCGCAGTCATGCCTTCGTACTGCGCCATATTGATGGGATACTGCTCTTTCCACTCATCAATTTGCTTGTGCCAATCTGCCAAATCCAGAGGCTTAGCATATTCCGTCATCTTTTCGATTGCCATTTTGGCGTCGGCAACGATGGGAATATCAACCTCGATGTTACGGGAAATGGAGGCTGTATCAATATCAACATGAATAATTTTCGCCTTTTTGGCAAAGGTGCTGATTTCCCCTGTAATGCGGTCGTTAAAACGAGTACCGATGGAGAAAAGCACATCACATTCGTTAATTGCTTTGTTGCAGGCATATTTGCCGTGCATACCGATGTTGCCCACATACAGCGGGTGATCCGTGGGAACGGAGCCTTTGCCCATAATAGTTGTGATTACGGGAACATTGGTTATTTCCGCCAGTTTTGTCATAGCTTCTTCGGCGTGGGAAATTTTAACGCCGCCGCCGATTAAGAAAATCGGTTTTTTGGCATTTTCCAAAGCCGCCATGGCTCTTTTCACCTGACCTTGGTGAACGCTTTGAACAGGCTTATAGCTGCGAATGTTAATGGTTTCCGGATATTCGCCGCTGCCTACGGCGCATTGTATATCTTTCGGCAAATCGATCAAAACAGGTCCGGGACGACCGGTTCTGGCAATATAAAAAGCCTTTTTCAAAATTAAACCAAGGTTTTCCCTTTTCTGAACAGTTGTCGACCATTTGGTAATACCTCTGGTTATGCCGACAATATCCACTTCCTGAAATGCGTCGTTACCGATTAAATTAAGAGGAACCTGACCTGTAAAGCACACCAAAGGCACACTGTCGTAATTGGCAGTGGCAATGCCTGTTACCAGGTTGGTGGCTCCGGGTCCGCTGGTGACCAAGCAAACACCGACCTTACCTGTGGAACGAGCGTAACCGTCAGCCGCATGAATCAATGCCTGTTCATGGCGTGGCAATATTACGTCAATGTCATCTACATCGTAAAGAGCGTCAAAAAGATCGATTGCCATTCCGCCGGGATAGGCAAACAACGTATCAACGCCTTCGGCGCGCAGGGCTTTTACAAATAATTCCGTACCTTTGATCCCCATTGTTTCTTTCCTCCAAATATATTTTTCTCTTTCAAATTTTTATGATTTATTTTGTCCGCTTATATTTCTTAAATTTTTGGTTTAATGCGGCATAAAATGCCGAACAAACCACATAAATTGCCGCAGAATTATTTTAATTCGGCAATCGCTTCGATTTCCACCAACATATCTTTGGGAAGTCTTGCCACTTCCACGCAGGATCTGGCGGGATACGGTTCTGTGAAGAATTCCGCATAAATTTCGTTTACTTTGGCAAAATCGTCCATATTTTTAACAAAAACCGAGGTTTTCACAACATCTTCCATTTTGGCACCGCCTGCTTCCAAAACAGCCTTAACATTCTGCAAAACCTGTCTTGCCTGACCTTCGATATCGGGAGCAACTTCACC
>JAHZFN010000277.1:5071-5594 GCA_019421315.1 Peptococcaceae bacterium
CCGATGTAAAAACTGTGCTGCCCATAATAATTCCCTGGGAATAAGGTCCCAAAGCGGCAGGTGCATTGTTGGTTTTGATTTCTTTCATAGCTATGCCCTCCTGAAAATATATAAATATATTACTTCATTATATAATTAACAACTGAATTCTGCCTATTCCAGCTCAACTTCAAAGCCATGAGCTTCCAGGCTCTTGATTAATTTTTCGCCGTGTTCTTTGCCGCCAACTTCGCAACCGATATGAATAATAACCTGATTCGGTTCAAGCTCGGCGTTCATTCTGTCATACTGCACCTGAATAATATTGGCATTGCAGTCGGCAACAACCTGGGAAAGCAATGTCAGGCTACCCGGCTTATCAAGCAGTGTGGCGCGGAATTTAAGCTTGCGCTGTCTGGCTACAAGACCGATTTCGATAATCTTATGAATAAAGCTTACATCGATGTTACCGCCCGACATAACGCAGACAACCCTTTTGCCTTTTACGTCGATTTTATTGTTCAAAACAGCAGCCAAAGGTGTT
>JAHZFN010000277.1:5604-12832 GCA_019421315.1 Peptococcaceae bacterium
GCTGCCGAAATATCGCTGTCGCTAACTGTTACCATATCGTCAACGTATTTGTTAATAATTTCCGTTGTGTGCGTGCCGGGAGTTTTCACGGCAATACCATCGGCAATGGTGTTGGCATATTTGGTGGAAACCAATTTTTTCGCCTTAAAGCTTTGGCAGATGGCGTCGGCGCCCTCAGCCTGCACACCGATGATTTTCACTCTGGGGTTAACCAGCTTAACGCAGTTGGCAACGCCTGCCAGCAAACCGCCGCCGCCCGCAGGCACCACAATAATGTCAACAGTCGGCAAATCACGCAGAATTTCCATGCCGATTGTACCCTGCCCCGCAATCACGTCGGCATCATCAAAGGGATGAATGAATGTTGCGTTTTCGGCTTCGCAAATTTCCATTGCTTTGTTGTAGGCATCGTCATAGCAATCACCGAACAAAACAACCTTGGCGCCGTAGCCTTCCGTTGCCTGAACCTTGGCAATGGGAGCGGATTTCGGCATAACGATGGTAGCGGGAATACCCAAAACCTTGGCGGCATAAGCCACACCCTGGGCATGGTTACCGGCAGAAGAAGCAACAACAGATGTCACTCCTCCTGCCTCTGCCAATGCAGCGATTTTGTTTGATGCGCCGCGAATTTTAAAAGAACCTGTTTTTTGACGGTTCTCGTATTTCATATAAACAGAAGATTGGCTCATTATGGAAAACGTATGCGACCGCTCAATATTCGTCCTGTGAATTGTAGGTTTCAATCTTCTTTCTGCCTGCTCAAAGCTGTCCAATGTTAATTCCATAATGTCCTCCTCTTTCCGCTTACAAAATCTCTAAATTTATATAATCTTTATTTTTCAAGTGGTTTTATTCAATAATGGCGCCTTTGTCTGCCGAAGATACCAGTCTTGAATAACGTTTAATATAACCTTGCAGGTTTTCTTTAATTTGCAGCTTGGTGTTGGCTTTTCTTTTTGCCAGTTCTGCTTCGTCAACTTCCAATTCGATGGAATAGTTGGGGATGTCGATGGCAATTATATCGCCGTCCTGAACATAGGCAATGGGACCGCCGTCAACAGCCTCAGGCGAAACATGACCGATAGCGGCGCCGCGGGTAGCTCCTGAGAATCTGCCGTCTGTAATCAAAGCAACCTCTTTGTCCAATCCCATGCCTGCGATGGCAGACGTTGGGGAAAGCATTTCTCTCATGCCGGGACCGCCTGCGGGGCCTTCGTAGCGAATAACCACAACATCACCGGATTTTACGCCGCCTGCGTAAATAACCTTGATGGCTTCTTCTTCGCTGTTGAAAACCTTGGCGGGGCCTTTGTGAACCAGCATTTCAGGGGCAACCGCACTGCGTTTGACAACGGCTCCGTTAGGTGCCATGGAACCGAACAGAACAGCCAAACCGCCTGTTTTGGTGTACGGTTCTTCCAAACTTCTAATTACACCATGACCCTTCGGCAAAATACCTGCAATGTTTTCGGCGATAGTTTTGCCTGTTACAGTCATCAAATCAGTGTTCAAAAAGCCGCCTCTGTTCAGCTCACCCATAACAGCGTAAATGCCGCCGTCAGCCAACAAATCCTGCATATGATGATGACCTGCGGGAGCAAGATGACAGAGATTAGGTGTTTTTTCGCTTATGTCATTGATCATTTGCAGATCAAAAGGAATACCTGCTTCGTGAGCAACAGCGCAAAGGTGCAAAACAGAGTTGGTGGAACAACCCAAAGCCATGTCAACGGTCAAAGCGTTGGCAAATGCTTCGTTGGTGATAATATCTCTGGGACGAATGTCTTTTTTCACCAGCTCCATAACATGTTCACCTGCATCTTTGGCAAGACGAATTCTGGCGCCGTAAACAGCGGGAATTGTGCCGTTGCCGCGCAGACCCATACCGAGAACTTCCGTTAAGCAGTTCATGGAATTGGCAGTGAACATACCGGAGCAGGATCCGCAGCCCGGACAGGCATTTTCTTCCACATATTTCAAGCCGCATTCGTCCATTGTGCCGTTTTTGTAGGAACCGACAGCTTCAAAAACCGTGTTCAAATCCATCGGTTTGCCTTCATCGGAATTCAGAGAAAGCATGGGACCGCCCGAAACAAAAATTGCAGGCAAATTCAAACGAACCGCCGCCATCAGCATGGCAGGAACGATTTTATCACAGTTGGGAATAAAAACTAAGCCGTCAAAGCCGTGGGCTTTTGCCATACATTCAATGCTGTCAGCAATAATTTCTCTGGAAGCCAAAGAATATTTCATACCTTCATGCCCCATGGCAATGCCGTCGCAAACACCGATTACATTAAATTCCAAAGGTGTGCCGCCGCCTGCTAAAACGCCGTCTTTGGCGGCTTGGGCAATGTTTCTCAGATGAGCATGGCCGGGAACAATTTCATTGAAAGAATTAACGATACCGATAAAAGGTTTTTCAATTTGGCGGTCGGTCAAGCCCAGTGCTTTTAACAAAGATCTTTGGGGCGCCTTTTCGGCGCCCTTTTTAATAATATCGCTTCTCATATGTTTTACCTCAGCTTAGGATTAGTTGTTGATCAGTTTGTCGTCATCTTCCCAGCTGTAAAGTTTTCTCAATTCCGCACCGATTTTTTCTGAGGGATGTTCAGCCTGCAATTTTCTCATAGCTCTGAAATGCGGGCTGCCTGCCTGGTTTTCCAAAAGCCAATCTTTGGCAAATGTACCGTCTTGAATGTCATGGAGAACATCTCTCATAGCTTGTCTTGTTTCTTCGGTGATGATCTTGGGACCTGTGATGTAGTCGCCGTATTCGGCAGTGTTGGAGATGGAGTATCTCATGCCTGCAAAACCGGATTGATAAATCAAGTCAACAATCAATTTCATTTCATGAATACATTCAAAATAAGCGTTGGCGGGGTCGTAACCTGCTTCTACCAATGTTTCAAAGCCTGCTTTCATCAAAGCGCAAACACCGCCGCAGAGAACTGCCTGTTCACCAAAGAGGTCGGTTTCGGTTTCGGTTCTGAATGTGGTTTCCAATACGCCTGCTCTGGCACCGCCGATACCCAGTGCGTATGCCAAAGCCAGGTCTTTAGCTTTGCCTGTTGCATCTTGTTCAACAGCAACCAAGCAAGGAACGCCTTTGCCTTCTTGATATTCGCTTCTTACTGTATGACCGGGGCCTTTGGGGGCGATCATTGTAACGTCAACATCGGCAGGAGGAACGATTTGACCGAAATGAATTGCAAAACCATGAGCAAACATCAGCATATTGCCGGGTTTCAAATTCGGTTCGATAGATTCTTTATACATTTTAGCTTGTTTTTCGTCATTGATCAAAATCATGATGATGTCAGCTTTTTCGGCAGCTTCGGCTGCTGTGTAAACCTTAAAGCCTTGTTTTTCGGCTTTTTCCCAAGATTTGCTGCCATGATACAAACCAACGATAACATCACAGCCGGATTCCTTCAAATTCAAAGCATGAGCATGACCCTGACTGCCGTAACCGATAATAGCAATAGTTTTGCCGTCCAACAAACTCAAGTTACAATCTTGTTCATAATACATTTTAGCCATTTTTAAAATCTCCTTTTTCTTTAAATTTATAGTTATGAAAACTATGATTTTTATAATAATTTTTTAATTTTAATTCGTAATTTTATTATGTAATAATTATACATCCGAATCTTGAAAATTTTTTGTCGTTTTTCTGTAAGTTAGTTGAAAAACAAATTATTTAGACTGTTCTTCTTCATCTTCTACTTTCAAAAGCTTCAAGCCTTTGTTGATTGCCAAAACGCCTGTGCGGCAAAGCTCCAAAATACCGTAAGGCTCCATCATTTCGATAAAAGTATCGATTTTGTTGGTGCTGCCCGTCATCTGAATGCAGAGAGTACCGGGAGTATAATCGATAATGCGGTAACGGAAGATGGTTACGGCATCCATAATATCACGGCGGTTTTCGGCGTTGGCGGCAACCTTCATCAAAGCCAATTCACGGCAAAGGCTGTCTTCCGGCAGCATTTCCCGAACCTCGTAAACATCGTGGAGCTTTTCCAGCTGCTTGATAACCTGGTCTCTGACATGATCATCACCGTACAAGGTAATTGTAATGCGGTTGACCGATTTATCTTCTGCCTGACCTGCGGCAATGGTTTCGATATTGAAACAACGACGGGCAAACATACCTGAGATTCTGGTTAAAACATTGGATTGGTGAGAAACCAACATGGCAATTGTAATTTTTCTCATAATTATTTAACCTCCACTTCTGTTATAACGTCGTTCATTGTGCCGCCGGGCGGAATCATCGGCAATACCATTTCGTCCATATCTATGGCGCAGTCAATCAAATAAGGACCGTCGGCGCTGAAAGCTTCGCTTAAAGCCTTGTTCAGTTCCGCTTCATTGAAAACTCTGGCTCCCTGAGCGCCAAAGGCTTCTGCCAGTTTAACAAAATCCGTTTGACGGTTCAGTGTAGTCTGGGAATAATGTTTGTCATAGAACAAGGTCTGCCATTGACGAACCATACCCAAAACGCCGTTGTTCATAATGATAACAACCAAAGGCAGGTTGTTGGAAACAGCCGTTGCCATTTCGTTCAGGTTCATGCCGAAGCTGCCGTCGCCCGTAATCAAAACGGTGCGTTTGCCATCGGCAACACAAGAACCGATTGCAGCTCCCATGCCGTAACCCATGGTTCCCAAACCGCCGCTGGTTAAGAAAGTATACGGTTTTTCAAAACGGTATCTTTGGGCTGTCCACATCTGGTGCTGACCAACGTCTGTGGCAACGACGGTATCGTCATCCGTGAATTTGCAAAGCTCGTCAATGATGGCATAAGGCGTAAGTCCATTGCCTGTTTGCACCATACATTCCTTTTCGGTTTTTTGATATTCCTTGATATGCTGCCACCAAGCGGGGTGTTCCTGCTTTTTAACTCGTTTCAACAGCTCGCCGACAATTTCTTTAACGTCACCTTTAATGCTGATTGTGGAATCTACGTTTTTGTTTAATTCCGCAGGATCAACGTCAATATGAATAATTCTGGCATCCTTCATATATTCGGAGGTTTTACCTGTGGCACGGTCGCTGAAACGCACGCCCAGAGCGATAATCAAATCGGCGTCATTTTTGGTTTTGGTGGAAGCGTAACGACCGTGCATACCAACCATACCCAAAGCGTTGGGATGAGAATAAGGAATTGCCGTCAGCCCCATCATGCTGCAGCCGACAGGGGCATCGATTAATTCAGCCAACTGCTGCATTTCGTCGCAGGCTTCCGCCGAAAGCACACCGCCGCCGCAGTAAATATACGGTCTTTCCGATATTTCAATCATATGTGCCATTTTATTGTATGTATTTTCGCTTACAGGATAATACTTTCTGTGGAAATGCGTATCATCTTTTTTATATTCAACCTCGGCAATCTGCACATCCTTGGGAATATCGATAAGAACAGGTCCGGGACGACCGGAACGTGCCAGGAAAAAGGCTTCTCTAATAGTATCAGCCAAATCGTTGACGTCTTTTACAATATAATTGTGTTTGGAAATTGGCATTGTAATGCCGGCGATATCAACCTCCTGGAAGCTGTCTTTACCCAAAAGATTACAAGGAACATTGCCTGTTATGGCAACCATCGGCACAGAGTCCAGATTGGCTGTGGCAATACCTGTTACGATGTTGGTGGCGCCGGGGCCGCTGGTGGCGATTACAACGCCGACCTTGCCGGTTCTTCTGGCATAACCGTCAGCCGCATGGGAAGCACCCTGCTCGTGGGCGGTAATTACATGCTTGATTTTATCCGAATATTTATAAAGGGAATCATAAATATTCAGAACCTGCCCTCCCGGGTAACCAAACACAACATCTGTTCCTTGTTCGATCAGCATCTCAACTATGAGATCCGACCCTGTCATTTTGCACATATTGTTTTCGTCCTTTCCTGATTTTTATAAATTCAAATATATTAATAGTTTTAATTAATAACCCCAAGCAATATAATCCAATAAAAAAATGCCGCAGTTGTGAAACCACGGCATAAAACTAACACTGAAAAATATTACCGAAAAATAATATCATCATCTATTTTACACTCTTTGCGGCATCACAAAAAACATTATTTGTATTAAGCAACAAGACCAAAATACCAATAATGCTAATGACTGTAATGACATTGATTGTAAACATCATAGACATGATATTATCTCCTTTCCTCATTTCTGCCTATATTATTGCATAAAATCCGTCATAAGTCAACAGTGTATTTTTTTGCATATTATGCCGTAAAAATATGAAGAAAAAATGAAACACCTGCTAAATAAATATCGAATTTATACTTTTTTAAAATAGATATGACAAAACTTCATACAAGCTTTATTTTTTATATTGTTAATTTTTTCAAGCCGCTTTTTTCAAAGAGCCAAAATAAGAAAAATCGACAGCCCCAAAGCTAAAATCGACATTATGCTGCCCCAAATCAGGTCAACTATTTTGCGGCGTTTTAATTTAAGCGACGACCAAAGAACAACCGCCATAATCACCAAACCGACCAAAACCTCAGCGCCCGGAGAATAAGAAAGACAAAACTTCGGCTTTGCAATCATTAAGGCTTCTGCCGTAAACCGACAAACCAATTTATCGGTTTACGGCAGAGAAAAAAACTTGTTTACTTTAATTCTATTTTAATTCCACAACGGTAACCCCAATGCCGCCTTCGTGATAATCGCCCATTCTGGTTTTCTTTACAAGACGGTGTTTTTGCAGATATGGGGTTAAGCCCGCCCGCAAAGCGCCTGTGCCTTTGCCGTGGATTACCCTAACCTGCTTGATGTTGGTTAAAAATGCGTCATCCAAATACTTATCCAAAGCGTCCATCGCCTCGTCCAAGGTCATGCCCCGCAAATCAATTTCAGGCGAAATATCCTTGGCCTTGTTGGTGCGTACTTTGTTTGTGTAATAGGTTCTTTCTTTATCGTCGCGGTTTTTGTCAATGCGTAAATCTTCGATTTTAACGTTGATTTTCATAATGCCCACCTGAACCAAAAGCTCGCCTTTTTCATCGGGCAGAGAAAGCACAGTGCCACGCTGACGATATTTGGGAATTTCCACCCGCTGCCCCAACTCAACCTTGGCAGGAGCAGTACCGTGGAATTTTTCTTCGGGAATCAAATCATGGTGTTTGGATTGCAGACGTTTCAGTTTTTCCCTGGTTTTCTGAATATAGTAATTGGCAATATTTTCATGAGACTTAAAA
>JAHZFN010000278.1 GCA_019421315.1 Peptococcaceae bacterium
AGTTGGAGGAATTTTAAATACTGAGAAAGTTCTTTTTAATTTTAATAAAGAAGACTTTGATTGATAAACAGCGGAATTGCCGAAGTTACAAATCAAACATTTTTTTGATTTCCGCAATATCTTCCGCCGTCATATCGTCGCTTTTGAAAAGGGAAACCGCCAAATCCTTAACGGAGTCGTTGTAAAGCCTCGTTATCAAATTTTTGGTTTGAGCTTTTTGATAAGCTTCTTTTTGCAGCGTTGCGGTGTAGAGCTTGGCTCGGTTTTCTTTGACAGAGGTTACGGCGCCTTTTTCTTCCATCCTGTTCAAAAAGGTGCCGACCGTGTTGTATTTCCAGCTTTCGTTTTGCAGTCTATCACAAACTTCTCTGATACTCAAAGGCTTTTTTGCCTGCCAGAGAACCTGCAAAACCTCCAGCTCCGAACTGCTGACTTGGGGAATTTTTTTCATGCAAATACCTCCTTTTTTTAATATTTCCTGCCGATATTGCTTGACGAAGATTGTTTGACGCATAATCGGTGCTGCCGACGTTTTCTTTTGGTAGAAGATCCGACCGCTTGCTGTGTCCTACGTTTGTAGTATGACTATATATTACACTTGTAGGAGATATTTGTCAATAGCAATTTCCAAAAAATTTCCAAGAATTGCAAAGCAGATTGCTTTTTCTGTTAATCTGTTAAAATAATTAAACAAAAATTAAATTATGGGAAAAAACGGGAAAATGCACAAAGCAACGTTAGTTTACAAATTTTTCGGCAAAAAATGTCAAAATCGCCTTGTTTTTGTTTGCTTTTGGCTTGGCGGCGGTTTTGTTTGACAGGCGTATAAAATTTATGATAGTTTTTTGAAAAGCAAAGCAATAATTGCCTTTTTGGATTGACAATCAACAGTATGCAGGTATATAATTATAACAGTATGGATAAATATGAGTTTTTTATCTTATATTAGCTTTTATTATATTACCAGAAAGGAAGTTACTCATGGAAAAAGACATGCAAAAAACTAATGAAATTCCTGAAGTTACATTTGATGAGTTTAAAATCCCGTCATATGATGAATGGAAGGAAGCTGCTATTGCTCTTCTGAAGGGCGCTCCTTTTGACAAAAAATTAAAAACCAAACTTTACGAAGGTATCACTCTGGAACCTATCTACAATGCTTCCGATGTTGAAAAATTGGACAAAGTATTTGAATTCCCCGGTTTCAGCGATTACCTGAGAGGTACAGACCCCGCAGGCTACATGGAAGAACCTTGGACAATTTCCCAGGGTGTTGATGCCGTTTTGGCAAAAGACGCCAACGAACTCATCAAACATGAACTGGAAAAAGGCGCCACGGGTGTGAACATCGTTTTGGACGAAGGCTCCAGAAAATGCACAGGCTTCGACCAAGATGCCGAAGGTCGCGGTGTTTCCGTTATCACAGTTGAAGATATTAAAGCTGTTTTGAAAGACGTTGATCTGAAAAACAATAAATTGAACATCTATGCAGGCGCTTCCGCACTGCCCATCCTCGGTTTGCTGATGGCTGCCGATGCAGACACAGCAAAAGCTTTGAAAGGCTGCGTTGGTGCAGACCCCATCGCCGCTTTGGCAGAAGACGGCAAATTGCCCTGCTCCTTTGAAAAACTT
>JAHZFN010000279.1:0-3430 GCA_019421315.1 Peptococcaceae bacterium
CCTGACTTATCTTTGGTTCCAGCTGAAAGAGCACGGCGAGCTTTCGGAAAAATATCTTGATTTATACTGCAAAAAAATGGGAACCGACCGAAATTTTGTTAAGCAGTGGATTCCTATTGTGGCGGCTTCCCAATCCGTTGAGGAAACCCCGAAAAACAGAGAGCTGCTGTTGAAATGGGTAAATTTTGTCGATAACGAGGCTTGATTTAAGCTTGCGGGCATAACCCGAAGCACAGTATAATATGTTTGGTGATTTAGATTTGTGAATTGAGTTTTGGATTAAGTTTTGGATTAAAAATTTAGGGAAATAAAAAATAATTTAAATTATTTTTTAAGGAATTATAACAAAAAATAAACAGTCAAAGGAGAGAAGGAAAATGAAAATTACAGTATGTATCGGCAGTTCCTGCCATCTGAAAGGTTCCAGACAAGTTGTTGAACAGTTGCAAAAATTGGTCGCCGACCATAATTTGAAGGACGATATTGATTTGGCAGGTACCTTTTGCATGAATATGTGCCAAACAGGCGTTAATGTTACCGTTGACGGCGAAGCTTTTTCCGTATCGCCGGAAACCGTGGAAACCTTCTTCAACGAAACCGTTTTGCCCCGTTTGAAAAAATAGGGCGGCCGGAATGCCGGAAAGCTGAAAAATCGTAAAAAGAATTACCCTGCGGTGTTGAAAAAAAATAAGATCGGCACAATGCGGTTTGGGGATTTTGAAAATTTGACAATTTGGCAAAAAAGTTTTCGTATGTCAGCCGACAAACGAAAATGAGTAAAAACATAAAAAAATAAAAGTAATAGAAGTATAGGAATAAAAAACAAAAAGCTGTTTGAGATTAGCTAAAACAGGGAATATGCGGCGGCAGTTCAAAAAAAATCGGTTGCCGCAAGCCGAAAACAGGTGTTCGGCTAAGCGATATTTAAAAATTTTTATATCGCATTTTTTGAAGTTTTAAGAAAATTTTAAAGAAAAGTTTTTATGTAAGAAGAAAAGTTTTAAGGTTTGAAAATTTGAAAGTTTTAAGTTTTTTAAATTGTTTGCAATAAAAAAAATAACTTAATTCGGAGGAAGATTTATGACTGAATTTCTTAAATTGAAAAAATCAAATTGTAAGAATTGTTATAGATGCATTTGGCACTGTCCCGTAAAATCCATTCGCTTTTCGGGCAACCAAGCCCATATTATCAACGACGAATGTATTCTCTGCGGTCAGTGCTTTGTGGAATGTCCGCAAAATGCCAAACAAATTGTGGACGAAACGGAAATTGTGGAGGTTTTGCTGAAAGATGACGCTCCCGTTATCGCCAGCGTTGCCCCTTCTTTTGCGGCGTATTTTGACGGTATCGGTATCGGTGGTCTGCGCAAGGCCTTGCAGGAAATCGGCTTTACGGACGCCGAAGAAACGGCGCTGGGCGCAGCCATGGTAACCCGTGAATACGAACGCCTGGTCAGAAACGCCACTCAGGACGTTTTGCTCACATCCTGCTGCCACACCATCAATTTGCTGGTGGAAAAATATTATCCCCAGCTGGCGGGCTGTCTGGCTCCCGTCGTTACGCCCATGCAGGCGCACTGCGACGACATTAAACGCCGCTATCCCAACGCCAGAACTGTGTTTATCGGTCCCTGCCTTTCCAAAAAGGACGAGGCGTACAATGTGGGCATTGACGCCGCCCTCACCTTTGACGAGCTGGCAGAAATGCTGAAAAGCTTCAATGTGGAGCTGACACCCGATTTGGACAGCCGAGAAGACAGCAAGGAACGTTTCTACCCCACAACAGGCGGTATTTTGAAATCTCTGCTGGAAGAAAACGAAGAATATACATATATGGCGGTGGACGGTATCGAAAACTGCAAAGGCGTTCTTAACGATATTGCCGAAGGCAATATTCACCGCTGTTTCATCGAAATGTCCTCCTGCGTGGGCAGCTGTGTCGGCGGTCCCATCATGGAAAAATATCATAATAACATGAGCTTCCCCGAAGGTTTGACCACGGATAACTGGTGCATTTTGAGCAAGCACCACAACACGCCTCTGCGTTATTACCAATCCGTTGCCAAATATGCAGGCAAAAAGCCCTTCGATGTGGAACAGCCTGCGGAAAATCTGCTTTTTGCGGAGCATAACCCCGTGGGCGTCAACGTTGAAGACCCCACAGACCAGGAAATCAACGCAATCCTCAGAAAAATGGGTAAATACAAACCCAGCGACGAGCTGAACTGCGGTTCCTGCGGCTACGACAGCTGCCGTGCCAAAGCCGTTGCCATTTACCGCGGCAAAGCGGAAATGGATATGTGTATGCCGTATTTGATGGAAAAATCCGAACGTTTTTCCAACAACGTTATCGACAGCGCCCCGGTGGGTATTCTGGTTGTCAACAGCGCCTTGGAAGTACAGCTGATCAATCCCCAGGCAATGAAAATTTTGAATATTTCTTCCCGTTCCGATGTTATGGGCGAACCCTTGGTGCGTATTTTGGATCCCATTGATTTTATCAATGTCCGCAATTCCGGCGAAAGCCTGCACGACCAAAGGGATTATTATGCCGAATTTGACAAGTTTTTGGAAATGTCCATCGTTCAGGAAAAATTCTCCGAAAATCTCATCGCCCAGTTCCGTGATGTAACCAAAGAAGAAAAGGATTTGCAGAAACAAAAAATCCTCGGTCAGCAAACCATCGAAACCGCCGACAACGTTGTCGACAAGCAAATGCGCATTGTTCAAGAAATCGCCTCCTTGCTGGGGGAAACGGCGGCGGAAACCAAAATTGCCCTGACCAAGCTGAAAGAAGCTATTCCCCATGAAGAAGAAGACTGAAGCGGAGGTGATTGAGAATGATTCGCAGAACCAATAATCTCTGCGCCGACATCGGCTATTTAAGCATCAACCATGTGGGAGAGCAGCTTTGCGGCGACCATGTGGAGCTGGTTGAACCGGAGGACGATAATTCCGTCATCATCGTTTTGGCAGACGGCATGGGCAGCGGCGTTAAGGCAAACATTCTTTCCACCCTGACCGCAAAAATCGTTTCCACCATGCTGGCGGCGGGCATGAAGCTGGAAGATACCGTTGAAACCATCGTGGCAACATTGCCCGTTTGTTCGGTGCGGGGCGTGGCATATTCCACCTTTACCATCATTCGGATCATCAACAGCGTTAAAGCGGAAATTATCCAGTATGACAACCCCCGTGTGGTAATGCTCCGAGACGGCGAAAACTATGAACTGCCCTTTAAGTCCATGGATATTGCCGGCAAAAAAATCATCAAAGCGGAAATTTATCTGAAAGAAAACGATATTTTCCTGGCTTTTTCCGACGGTGTGGAACACGCCGGCATTGGCAGAAACTATAATTTCGGCTGGAAACGCAGCGACATCATAGATTACATGACAACTTTCAGTTCTGTGGGTTTCACCGCCAAAAC
>JAHZFN010000279.1:3440-31822 GCA_019421315.1 Peptococcaceae bacterium
CTTTTGGACGAGACCAACAAGCTTTACGGCGGCGAACCCGGCGACGACGCCACTGTCTGCGCCGTGAAAATCCGCAAACGGGAACCCGTTAATCTGATTATCGGACCGCCGTCCAACCGCGACGACTGCAACAAGATGATGTCCCTTTTCTTCAACAAAGAGGGCAAGCACATAATCTGCGGCGGCACAACCTCCAACATTGCGGCAAAATATCTGCGCAAACCTCTACGAACCAGCCTGGACTTTTTGGATCCCGAAATTCCGCCCACGGCAACTCTGGAGGGCGCCGATTTGGTAACGGAGGGCGTTATCACTATCAACCGAGTTTTGGAATATGCCAAAAATTATCTGAAAGACAACAAGTCCTTTGAAGAGTGGTGCTACAAGCACGACGGCGCATCGCTGATTGCCAGAATGCTTTTTGAGGACGCCACAGATATTAATTTCTTTGTGGGCAAGGCAGTCAACCCCGCCCACCAAAGCAATGCGCTGCCCATTAATTTCACCATCAAAATGCAGCTGATCAGAGAATTGGCAGATTGTCTGAAAGCTATGGGCAAAAAAATTAAAGTCAGCTATTTTTAGGAGGCAGCATTAATGCGTAAGTTTGATACCAAGGTTCAGCATTTAAAATACAAGGTTTTGAGAGAAGTGGCTCGGCACGCCTGGAACAACGATTTGCTGGAAAACATTGTGGAAATCCCCAAAGAAATTATTCCCGGCAAAACGCCCACCATGCGCTGTTGTGTGTACAAAGAACGCGCCATCATGTCAGAAATGGTGAAGCTGGCAATGGGCGGCGACAAAAGCAACCCCAATGTCATCGAGGTTATCGACATTGCCTGCGATGACTGCCCCGACAGCGGCTACACCATAACGGATTCCTGCCGAGGCTGTTTGGCGCACCGCTGCGAGGACGTTTGCCCCAGGGACGCCATTACTTTCGATTCTCACCAAAAGGCGCATATTGACAAATCGAAATGCGTAAACTGCGGCAAATGTGCCAAGGTTTGCCCGTATTCTGCCATTGCCAACCGCAAGCGACCCTGTGAAAACGCCTGCAAGGTCAAGGCGATCGATATGGCGCAGGACGGTCACGCTTTGGTGAAAAACGACAAATGCATTTCCTGCGGCGCCTGTGTGTACCAGTGTCCTTTCGGCGCCATTGCCGACAAATCGTTTATTTTGAACGTTATTGATATGATTCAAAAGAGCGAAAACAACCAAAAATACAAGGTTTACTGTGTGGCGGCTCCCAGCATCTCCAGCCAGTTTTCCTACGCCAAGCTGGGGCAGGTGATCACAGCCATCAAAGAGCTGGGCTTTTACCATGTGATTGAGGCGGCTTTGGGCGCTGACATGGTGGCTTATTCCGAATGTCAGGAATTGGCGGAAAAGGGCTTTTTGACAAGCTCCTGCTGTCCTGCTTTTGTGGATTTCATCGAAAAACAGGTGCCTGCCATGGTGCCGCATATCTCCCATAATCTTTCGCCGATGGCGATGATTGCCAAATTTATCAAAAACACAGACCCCGAATCCAAGGTGGTTTTTGTCGGTCCCTGCACCGCCAAGAAAATGGAATTCCAAAAACCCGAGGTTCGGCAGTATGTGGACTGCGTTATCACCTTTGAGGAATTGCAGGCTTTGTTCGACAGCCGAGATTTCGATCTTTCAACGCTACAAGAGGATATTTTGGACAACGCCTCTTATTTCGGCAGAATTTTCGCCAGAAGCGGCGGTCTTTCCGACGCAGTGGCACAAGGCTTGAAAGAAAGAAACATCACCGATTTTGAACTGAAAGCAATCACCTGCAACGGCATTGAAGAATGCCGCACGGCTTTGCTCAAAGCCTCCCGCGGCAAGGCAGACGGCAACTTTATCGAAGGCATGGCGTGTGTCGGCGGCTGTATCGGCGGTGCAGGCTGCCTGACTCACGGCGAAAAGAACAAGGCAGACGTTGACAAATACGGCAGAGAAGCCTTGGAAAAAACCATCAGCGACGCCATTTCCATCTGGAACATTTAGTTGCCAAAAGCACTTTGGGCTTTTTTACTAAGCTTTCAAGCGCTCGGTTTCGTTCATTTTGATTTCTCCTCCTCTCTATATAAAAGAATTTGCCGAGCGTGTTAATTTAATATTAGGCATGACAACCCCCCGTTTGCGCCTGTCGGCGTAAATGGGGGGTTGTTTTTTTGTGTGTTGCTTGTGGCGGAAAAGAATTTTGCTTTGTCGAAAAAATCCTCGTCCGCCTCCGCTTGGGATTTGGTAATATTTTTGTACAACCGGGCATAATCTTCTAATAAAAGGAGGTTATGAGATGAGCGTAAGAGATTTTTTTGACAACAACGGCGGCGGTGATTACGGCTGGAACAATAACGGTAAAAAAGGTGGTTCGCCTTTCGGCCATTTTGTGGGGCAGCTGGTCATTGCGGGGCTGATTTTTGCCTGCGTTCTCTGCTGTTACGATAAAGAAGGGGCGGCGGGCGACGCCGTGCGTTTTGTGGTGGCGATGGCAACGGTGGAGGATGGCGAAATGCTGGCAGTGGACGGCAATATTTTTTCGGCGGGCGAAACTCCAAAAGACGGCGAAACCGACGAAAGCCTTGACACCTCGGCGGCATATACGGTTTCTGCCGACGAAAACGGGCGGATTGCCATGATTTTGCCAATGAGCGGCGTTATGGAAAAATCCTTCGGCGACCCCGCCAAAGACGGCGGCACTTCCGACGGCATAGATATTCGGGCGGAAGCCGACCAAAAGGTTAAGGCGGCGGCTCCCGGCAAGGTCAGCGACATCATCAAAGACGGCAGCTCCTACAAGGTTCTCATCGCTCACAGCGATACCCTGGAAAGTCACTATGTGGGCGTGGGGGAAGTCTGCGTGGAAAAAGGCGCCGAGGTTATGCAGGGTGATAAAATCGGCAGAGTGGCGGACGGCGGCATTTTGCATTTTTCCGTTTACAAAGACGGCGGCTCTCTTGATCCTCTGTCCTTTTTGGAAAGTCCTGCCGCCAATTAATTTAAGAGGATAAATTAAGGGATTTTGGTTCGGCAGGCGTTGTTTTTAATTAATTTTGCTTTGAAAAATCGAAAGAGGTGAAATGTTGTGGTAATCAATATCCGCAATAATACAAAAAAACTCAAAATTGCGGCGGGGTGTTGTCTGTTTTTGCTGGTGGCAAATTTTATTAACGGCAGATATTTTCTGCCGATGCTGGCGGGCTGGCTGATCCATGAGGCGGGGCACATTGCGGCGGGCGCTTTTGTTAAGGTCAGGGTGAAACCAGAGGTTGGGCTTTTGGGGATCGGTTTGAAAGAAAGCCGAGGCGTGGACGGACTGCGGGAGAGCGTTTTGGCAAGCGGCGGCGTTTTGGCAAATTTTCTTTGGGGTGTTTTATCAAATTTGCTGGGGTTGGAATATTTTTACGAAGCATCGATGGTTTTGGCAATAGTGAATCTGCTGCCCGTTTTGCCTTTGGACGGCGGCAAAATTCTGCGGGGCGTGCTGAGCCGATATTATTCCCGCCTGCAGGTTACAAAGGCGCTGGCTTATTGGGGACAAGTTCTGGCTTTGGTGATGACAATCGCTGTTTTCTGGTTTGGCTTAAGACTTTGGCTTTTGATTTTGCCCGTTGCTTTGTATGTTCTGGCTTTGGCGGATTTGCGGAGCGATGAGTATTTCCTTGCCAAAAGAGCCGCCCGAAGGTATCAAAAAGGCGGCGTTTTTATGTGAGAAAAAGCCGCAAAGGGCGCAGACGGACAAACTGCAAAGGCGGCAAATAATCAGCTGTCAAAATAGCATTAAAATAAAGGATATACAGGTATTCCCGAAGAATATAAATAAGTTAGAGTAATTACAGCCAAAATGAATTGGCGTAAAATATTGTGTCTAATCATATTTGTATAATTTAATATAGATTAAGAAGAAATTTATTTATAATTGGGAGTTGGCATATGACCGAAGAAAGATATAAAAGTTGGACAAAAGAGGTTGAGGAGCAGCTTTTGCCCTACATAGAAAAACCGGGGCAGTACCTGGGCAACGAGTTTAACGCTGTGGAGAAAAATTTGACGGATGTGCAGGCAACATTTGCCTTTTGTTTCCCCGATACCTACGAGATAGGTATGTCTCATTTGGGTTTGCGGGTGCTTTACGAGGTTACTAACAAAGACCCCCGCTTTGCCATGGAACGCAGCTTTGCGCCCCAGGTGGATATGGAAAATTTAATGCGGCAAAAGCAAATTCCCCTTTTCACATGGGAAAACTACCATGCAATTAAGGACTTTGATTTTGTCGGCTTTACACTGCAATACGAAATGAGCTTTTCCAACATTTTGAATATGCTGGATTTGGCGGGGCTGCCCGTTTATGCCGCCGACCGTGCGGCTTTGGACGATATGCCGATAGTGGCGGCGGGAGGACCCTGCGCCTATGACTAGGGACAGAGGGCAGATGTTCGCGTCGTTCTCGTTGGGGGCGGGGGCGAGGAAGTGAATTTGGAGCTGATGGAGCTTTGGGTTAAGGTTCGCGATGAAGCGGGCGGCAGAACCAAAGAGGCAAAGGAAAAATTTTTGGCGGAAGCCTGCCAAATTCAGGGCGTTTATGTGCCCAAGCTTTACACGCCTCTTTGGGACGAAAAGGGCAAGCTGCTGGCTATTGAGCCTGCGGAAAACGCCCCTGCCGTTGTTACCAAAAGAATTATCAAGGACGTGGAAAACGTCGGTTTCCCGGTGCGCCCCATTGTGCCTTTTACCCAGATTGTCCACGACAGAGTTGTGCTGGAGGTTATGCGGGGCTGTAACCGAGGCTGTCGCTTTTGCCAGGCGGGCATAATTTACCGCCCCGTCCGTGAGAAATCCGTCGAGGTTCTGCGGCGGCAGGCAAAGGAAGCCGTCAAAACCAGCGGCTATGACGAAATCGGTATGATTTCCCTTTCCACGGCGGATTATTCCTGCGTTGAGGAGCTGATAGACAGCTTGATGGCAGACAACAAGGGCGATGGTGTCAGTGTTTCCCTGCCCAGCCTGCGGGTGGATGCTTTTTCGGTGGATTTGGCAAAAAGAGTTCAGCAGGTGCGGAAATCGGGCTTGACATTTGCACCTGAGGCAGGCACCCAGAGAATGCGGGATATTATCAACAAAGGTGTCAGCGAAGACGATATTGTGGCGGCGGTCAGCTCTGCCCTTGCCAACGGCTGGCACACCATCAAGCTTTACTTTATGGCGGGTCTGCCTTTTGAAACCAACGAGGATTTGGACGGCATTTTTGAAATCACGAGAAAAATAATTCGTATCGGCAAGGAAATGAACGCCGGCAAGAAAAACAGCAAGCCCATCAACGTTACGGTCAGTGTTTCGTTTTTTGTGCCGAAGGCGCATACGCCTTTTCAATGGTTCGGACAAGTTGCCCGTGAGGATTTGCTTGCCAAGAGAGATTATCTGTACAATAAATTCAAGCCTTTGAAAAACGCCCGTTTGGCTTGCCACGGCGTGGATTTGGGATTCTTGGAGGGCTGTTTTGCCAGAGGCGACCGCCGACTTTGCAGTGTGCTTTATGAAGCGTGGCGTTCGGGCTGTAAATTTGACGGCTGGACAGAGCATTTTTCCTATGACAAATGGCTGAAAGCCTTTGCCAAGGTGGGTCTTGACCCCAAGGATTTTGCCAACCACACCTTTGAAAAGGACGATTATCTGCCGTGGGATATTGTTTCGGTGGGCGTGAACAAAAAATGGCTTTGGAAAGAATGGGAAAAGGCGGAGCTGGGCATTGTTACTCCCAACTGCCGCAAAGACAAATGCAGCGGCTGCGGCGTTTGCGGTGCTGTGAAGTGCAATAATCTTTACCAAAAGCCTTATGAACCGAAAGAAAAAAACGAAAATAAATGCAATAATAATGGCAATAAGGAGGGAGAAGTATGCTAATCAGATTTTCTTACTCCGTAACGGGGCCTGTGAAATTCCTCTCCCATCTGGATTTGCTGAAATATTTCTGCAAGGCGGTGAAAAGGGCGGATATTCCCATCGCCTATTCCGAGGGCTTTAACCCTCACCCGAAAATCGCTTTCGGGCCGCCCAGAGGGGTTGCCATTGCGGGCTTGAACGAATACTGCGATATGAAGCTGAAAACGGAAATGACAGCTGAAGATTTTGCGGAAAAATTCAATGCCGCCCTGCCCAAAGGGATTCGCATTAACAACGCTCGTGTTGTAACGGGCAAAGCCAAGCCTTTGCAGGCGGTTATCAACCGAGCCGAATACGAAGCGGAAATCACAGGCGGCGGTTTGGCTTCTATGCCCGCCAAGGTGGACGAGCTGTTAAAGGCGGAAAACATCGAGTTTGTGCGCCATAACCCCAAAAAAGGCGATAAAACCATCAATCTCCGCAGCGGCATCGAAAGCCTGCATTGGCGGGGAGACGAAACAAGCGGCAGACTGCGGATGTCTTTGATTTTCGGAGCAAGCGGCAGCGTTAAACCGACAGAGGTGGTTAAGTATCTGACAGGGGATGCAGGCGACTGCGTCATTGTTCGAACGGGGCTTTTTGTGGTTGATGAAAAGGGCAAAAGAAAACTGCCTTGATTATGCCTGCTTATCAGGCAGTGTGTCAATAAGCGGCGCAATACGGCGTCATTAACACAAAGGCTTCCTCGGAGTATTTCAATACACCTGCGTCAGCCTTTGCGTTAATTCCTTGTCTTGCTTGCTTCTTGACCCGCTTTGGTTAGCAGGAAGAATTTGTTTGTGCCGCAAAAATGGCAAAAAAATGGCGATAAAGATAATATTGTCATATTGCATTAAAATATTTTGTCGCTTAAATAACAACTAAGACCATCAACCGCTGAAATATAATTTGACTTAGCGGCACCCCGGCCAAGCAATCAGGTTGGTAAAAGAAAGCGCAATAACAGACTACACCGAGTTATAATAGCGTTTATACCGCATCTTCGAAGTTTAACAACATCCACGTCGTCAAAAGAAAAAAGGATATGGGAAAATGATAAAAGAGATAATTGTAAGAAATATGCCGGAAGAAACTATGGTCGCCGTAACGGAGGATCATAAACTGGTTGAGATATACTTTGAAAGAACCGAAAACCGCAGCATTATGGGGAATATTTATAAGGGCAAGGTGGAAAACGTTTTGCCCGGTATGCAGGCGGCTTTTGTTAATATGGGAGAAGCCAAAAACGGTTTTTTGTATGTGAACGACGCTGTGCCGAGGCAGATGGACGCCGAGGGCAATGTGCTGGAACCGAAAAACGCCATTGACGAGGTGCTGAAGCAGGGTCAGGAAATTACCGTGCAGATTATGAAGGAACCGGTCGGCAGCAAGGGAGCTAGGATCACAACCCACCCCACATTGCCGGGGCGTTTTGTGGTTTTGATGCCCACCGTTAAATATATCGGTATCAGCCGCCGCATTGAAGATGAGGCGGAAAGAGACAGACTGAAAAATCTGATGGGAGAAATTTTGGGCGACAAAATGGGCGCCATTATCCGCACGTCGGCGGCGGGCGTCGGCAGAGAGGAACTGGAAAAGGACGTGAAAATGCTGATGCACCAATGGTACCGTATTCAGCAGAAAGCCTTTAAGGCGGCGGCTCCCGCTTTGGTGCATAAGGATTATACATTGCTGGAAAGAATGGTTCGGGATATTTTTGTCGGTGAGATAGATAAAATTTATGCCGATTCCGTTGATACCAAGGAAAAACTGCGGGATATTCTGGATTTTTTTGTACCGGAGGATAAAGATAAGGTAACTGTGGCGGCGCGCGACATTATGCAGGTGAACGATATTGCCGCCCAGCTGGAAAGAGCCTTGAAAAATAAGGTTTGGCTGAAATGCGGCGGCTATCTGATTATCGAGCAGATGGAGGCGCTGACGGTAATTGATGTCAACACAGGTAAATATGTGGGCGAAAGAGATTTGGAAAACACAGTTTTTACAACCAATATCGAGGCGGCGACGGAAATTGCCAAACAGCTGCGCCTGCGCAATATCGGCGGCATAATCATCATCGACTTCATTGATATGCAGGACGAAAAGGATAAAGAGGAAATTCTGTGTCATCTGGCAAAAGAACTGAAGAAAGACAGGATTAAAACCAATATTATGGGATTAACTCAGCTGGGCTTGGTGGAGATGACCAGGAAGAAAAACGGCAAGGTATTAAGCTCTGTTTTGATGAAGGACTGTGCTTTCTGCGGCGGCAGAGGCAAGGTATATTCGGAGGAAAGCGTTTATATCAGTTTGAAAAAAGAGCTTTTGTCTGTGGCGGCGGCAACTCCCGCCGCAGGCGTTTACGTTGAAACCAATCCCGCCGTTGCGGCGTATATCATTGGCAGCGGCGGCGGCAATTTGGATAAGCTGGAAAAGCAAACGGGCAAAAGCATTTTTGTCAAAGGCAACGCCGATCTGAAAGCCGAAGATTTTATTGTCCGCCCGCATTATGACAGCGGCGAGGGTTCAGGCGTTGTGGCGCCGGTGGCAGTGGACGACGAACTGACAATACATATCGACGGTTTGCGTGACGAAAACCCTGCCGACGGTGTGGGCAGGGTGAACGGTTTTGTTATTATCATTGAAGACGGCGGCAAATATCTGAACATGGAAATCAAAATAAAAATTAAAGAAATTTATAAAACTTACGGAAAAGGTATTGCGCTTGTGTGAAAAATGTTATATAATAGTTGATGTGCCACGGATTAGATATTGTAATCTGTGGCTCTTCGGGGCGTAGCTCAGTTTGGCTAGAGTGCTACCTTGGGGTGGTAGAGGTCGCAAGTTCAAGTCTTGTCGCTCCGACCATAAAAGACCGGCTATACAAGCCGGTCTTATTTTTTTTGCCCCAAGGCAGCAATGGAAATATCTCCGAAATAGGGGATAATTTGAAGCAAAATGTACTAAATTTTGTACTAAATTTTCAGGTATACTCAGCATTGACGGAAAAATCATGTACTAAATCAACAGATTTTTGATTTTCTCGGCAGAATTTGCAAGAAGCTTGTTTGTTACATCGGTATAAACGTTGGCAGTCAATTCTATGGAGGAATGTCCCATAAGGTATTGGGAGGTTTTGATTGGTACTTCGTTTTCGGCGAGCATTGTGCAGTAGTTGTGCCTTAGGAAATATGGGGTTATATTGGCTTCAAACCCTGCTTCTTCAACAAGTCTTTTCCATGTTCTTTCGTAGCGTTGTTTGGTGCATGGCTTATTTTTAACCCCCTGTTCTGATGCAACAGAACAGGGGGTTGTTGTTGTAATTTTCGATTATTGCCGTTTGTAATATAATGCACTGTCGCCGTTATACCAAATTAGATAAGGTTCGGAAATACGGAATTGCATTGAACCGTTGTTTTTCTTGTTGTTGATAGTAAGTGTGTTATCATCAACGGTCCAGCTAAGATACGCCATTTCTCTATCTATATATATTTTACCGTTGTCATTGTCTGTTAAATAAAGAGTGGAGGATACTCCTGCTTCTTGCGGCAATACTTCTATTCCGTAAACACTGATTTTTGACAGCTTCCATGTTCCAATATAGTTGCTGGGGCTTTTGGTCAAATCAAAGATAATTATTTGCCCATCATTTGAATGGATTGTTACAAGTTTGGTTTGGCTGTTGTAATCAACGCTTGCATTTAGGGCTTCACTGACAAATCTCAAAGGAACGACAGTATAATCATTAACTGTTTTCGCCGCAACATCTAAAGTATATTCGCTGCCGTTGATATAGGCTTTTTTAGAATTTAATATCAAGGTAATGCGAGTGCCGTTTTTATCTGCTGTGATTTTTTTTGTTGCACCATCATAGTCAACTGTTGCGCCGAAAATTTCAAAGACGGTACGCATGGGGATCAATGTCACACCGTTTTCCACTCTGGGCGGAATAGGGCTTGCGGCGTTGCCGTTGACGGCTGCCAAGGCAGGCGTTGTAAATACCGTTAAAATTAGTGATAAGGTTATTACCGCTGCCAATAATTTCTTTTTCATAATTACCACTCCTAATCAATAAAATTTTTTTATGTAAATTTTAATTACATACCACCATTTTGTTTACGCAACTTCGCCTATCATTTTGTAGTATTCGACGGCTTTTTTCATAAAAATTTCCGTTACCGAAAAATGCTCGGCAAGCTCCCACAAGTCGCATATGCCGCCGCTGACGGCTTCTTGCAGTCGGTCGCAGGGAACAGCGTTTTATTGCCCGGCGGTCGGCTCGGAGTTCGTGCTTGGCTCTTAAGTCAAATTCTGAATGTATACTATAGAAACTGCCCGTTTCGATATGCCCCGGTTCATGAGCAAGGTGGACGGTTTCTTACGAGCCTGTTTCCATTTTGTCGGTATCCATAACTATTGTACCATCAGGAAAAGCCATGGATTTTACTTGCCGCATGGCATAATAATAAACATCAATATTTTGGCTGTCCGCATATTGGTACAGTGCCAAAAGAGTATTATAATCACACATACATATCACCTTTATAAGTCTTTATATCAGCTGTTTTGAATGATAGCTATATATTTTTCCAATTCCGCTTTTTCGTATTCTGCTATCAGCTCAACAAGCTTTGTATTTACATTCCGGTATGGATAGATTATTCTTTTCTTTGTGATTTTTTGAATTTTATAAAATCAAGAATATCTTGCTTTTCGTCGTCGGAGAGGTCCTTTACTTCACCCCAAAGGGCAAACTCAACGCCTTCCGGCTGTTTGTCAAGGTCGGGTTCGGCAGTTTCGGCGGATTCCTGCAAATCAGAGTTTACAAGAGTGTTCATATCGACATTAAATAATTCGGATAATGCTTTTAACTGTTTGAAAGGCGGTTCGGAGACGCCGCTTTCCCATTTTTGGATTGTTGTGTAGGATTTATATCCAAATTTTTCAGCTAAATCTTCTTGGGAAAATCCCATTTTTTTTCTTAAAAATCTTATGTTTTTGGCTAAAGTCATAATATCAATCCCTTGTTAATGGTTTACCATATGATAACATAAACAAGAAATATATTCAAGCAATTTTGTTGAAACAGCAAAAACACTTGAAAATAATTCATGCTCCTTGTTGACACATGAATTAAATTCATGTATGATTCATGGTGCAGGGCGGAGTAGATATTGCAAGAACAAAGCTTCCATTAAAAAAAGTCTGAGAGTGAAAAACGGTCGTAAACAGCAGTAAATTGCGGTTAAGTCGGCAGTTAGGCATCAAATTTACAATGCTTGGAAAAAGATATGACCGTTGCGGCAAGGTCAAAGGTTTGGGCGGCGGTGAGCAACGAGTAACGATTAGTAATTGATGGTATTTTTTTTGAACAACAGCATGAATTAAATTCATGTTAGGCGGCAAGGACGGGAAAGCGAGGACAAAGAAGGTGAAAATGTGTTGAGCAAAAGATACGGGCACAGCGGTGGCGGTTTTCTTTATGCTTCAGCACCGGGAACCTGCGGTAACGGCGGCAATGGTCATGCCGGTGTTTGTATTATTGCTTATTAAGGAGGTGCGAGATGGCAAAATTGAAGTCGACTATGACGAAGTGCCGATTGTTAAAGTTAAACAGGTATACTGTTAAAATAGAAAAGCACCTGCTTTCGGCAGGTTTTTGAAGAGGGGATTGGCAGAGGATAGTTTTTTCAAAATTTCTGTTGCGAGCTTTGATTTCGTAGAGTTCACAGATTTTTTTTCGCTCCGATCATACAAAAAGTCCTGTTGTTTTATCAGATAACATAAATTTCCTTTGTTGGGGATAGGTTGAAAAGCGGCTTTGCAGCAGTGAATTTTTAAGGTTGCTGATAGGCTCTGACGGCTTGCAAATAAGACTCGGTTCGTATACAATAGATTTATCCGTTTGTGTGATTTTTATCGAGTGAGTTGGCGCAAGTTCTGCAATGCGGCATTTTAAAGCATTCGGCAGACTTTATATGCCAATTCAAAGTGATACGGATATAAAATGCGGTGTACATACAAAAACGTCAAAACACGGCGAAAGTTTTTGCCGTTTAACTATATATTTATTTTAATGAGGGTATTTTAATGAGGGAAAAGAGAGGAGCAGCCAAAAAATGCCAAAAACAACGGGAACTCTGAACGCAATTTTCATATCGGAGCGTGTGCGGAATTCTCTGAAAGCGATTGATGATTGTGCCATGACGGCGGTTTCTGCACCGATGGGCTACGGCAAAACGACAGCTGTTAATTGGTTTTTGGACAGAAAACAAAAAAGCGGCAGGGCGGTTGTGGTCAGAATAAGCATTTATTCCGATAACGCCGCCATTTTCTGGAAAAGTGTGCAAAAGGCATTTGCCTTTGCGGGCATAGGTTTTTTTACCGAATATGAATTTCCCTCTGACAGCGGCACGGCGGCAATGCTGGCAGACGAAATATGCCATTCCTTGGCGGACGGCAGGGAATATTATGTGTTTTTCGATGATTTTCATTTGCTGGCAAACGAGCAGGTTGAGCAGTTTCTCTGTGTGCTTGCCAATCGTTTGCCAAAGAACATTCATATAATCGTTGCCAGCCGTTATCAATTCCCCGCCCAAAAGGAAATTATCCGTCTGGGCGCCAGACTGCATCGTATCGGCACTGCGCAGCTGCGTTTGAATTCGGCGGAAATTGCCGTTTACGCTCATTGCTGCGGTGAGGATTTAAACCCCGAACAAATTGCTGCTCTGCTGAAATCCTGCGAGGGCTGGTTTTCGGCGGTGTATTTGAATTTGTGCTCACTGGCGGAAAGAGGCGAACTTTTAGACGCCAACTCCGATATTTACCAGATGTTCACGGCGGCGTTGATTGAGCCTTTGAGCCGAGAGGAACGGGAATTTTTGGCGGTGATGGGTCTGGCGGACGAATTTACTGTGGAAATGGCGGAGTTCGTTACCGACAATGCGGCGGCGGGCGGCATTTTGTGGGGGCTGACAAGCCGCAACGCCTTTGTTGCAAAGCTTGCCGACGGTGTATCGTTCCGTTTTCATCATATGATGAAAGAATGCTCGGCGGCGATTTTTGCCGATTTTGCGGCGGACAAACAGCTTAAATATAAAAATTTGTACGGACAATGGTACGAAAGGCAAAAACAGTATCTCCACGCCCTGAGCTTTTATGAGCAGGCGGCAAATTACGACTCCGCCTTGCGGGTTATCGAAAAAGATGCGGGCGTTTTGCTTTCGGCGATGAAACCGAAGGCTTTGCTGAACGGCTTGCGGAATTGTTCGGAGGAAACTTTGAAGGATCACCCTTTGGCAATTCTGGTTTTGATGCGCCGGCTTTTTACCTGGCGGCAAATTCCCAAAATGCTGGAATTGAAGGAGCTGCTTACGCAGTCTGTGGCGGAGCACCCCGATTTGCCGTCTGACGAAAAAGGCAATTTGCTGGGTGAATGCGACCTGATTATGAGCTTTTTGCTGTATAACGACATTACGGAAATGAGCCGTTTGCACCGCAGCGCCAGCAGCCAAATGACAAGGTCTGCTGTTACTATCCGCAATGACGGCAGCTGGACTTTCGGTTCGCCGTCGGTTTTGATGATGTATTATCGGGCGGCGGGCGAGCTGGACAAGGAAATGGCGGAAATGAACGAATGTATGCCCTATTACTACAAAATTACCGACGGGCACGGCAGGGGCGCCGAATCGGTTATGGCGGCGGAGGCCGCCTATAATAAGGGGAATTTGGACGACGCCGCTATCTTTTTGGAAAAAGCGAGAACGGCAATCGGACACAGCAAACAGCGGAACATGGCTCTTTGCTGTGATTTTCTGGCTTTGCGTCTGGCTCTTTGCGGCTCCGAAAAGGCAGATTTTGACTTTGCGGCAAAGCGTGATATTCTTTTGAAGCGGCACGACACGGTGCTTTTGAATCTTTTGGATAGTATTGCGGCTTATTATTACGCATTGCTTGGTTTGACGGAAAAAATCCCCGAAGCTTTCAAAAACCACCGTTTGGACGGCATTAATTATTTTGCTCCCTGCAAACCGATGATGGAAATGATTGAAAATCAGGTTTATCTGGCTCAGGGTGCCTATACCAAGGTTATCGGGCGTTCGGCGGCGCAGCTGGAAAACTGCCGAAAACAGCATTACGCTTTGGTGGATTTGCATATTCGGTTGCAGACTGCGGCGGCTTATGAAAAAATCGGGCGGCGGGAAGAGGCGAAAACTGTTTTGACAGATTGCCTGCGCATGGCGGCGGTGGACGGCTTTTTGCTGCCTTTTGTCGAAAATTATCGTTATTTGGAACCGATTTTGGCGGAACTGCCCTTTGCCGAAACTCAAGCCTTGGTTGATAAAATAATCCCTTTGGGCAAGCAGTACGAAAAAAACTGTTTGCTTTGGCGGCGGGAATATTGTCTCCCGGCGGGCGCCGATGTTTTGACCGACCGCGAGCTGGATTTGGCATATCTTTTGACGGGGCGTTTGACCAACAAGGAAATTGCGGAAAAGCTGTTTCTTTCCGAGGGTACCGTTAAGCAATACGCCAACCGAATTTACGCCAAACTGCACCTGGACGGCAGCGGCAAAAGCAAAAGAAAACAGCTTTCCGAGCTGTTTTCTGCCGAAAAAAATCAATAACATATAACAATAACATATAAAAATAAAACCATTATATACTCTGTGTTTTTGCGGGTATATAATGGTTTTTTTATGCTTTGGGGGATTGAAAAGCTTACCATAAAAAATTTTGTCTAAAAAATATTATAGATAATGCAGAAAAAATTTTTAATATTTTTGCCGAACGGGGCATAATAATCAGCGGGTGATGAAATATGAAAAAAGATAAGATAGCAAAAGACGATAATAAAAAGAAATGGCGCAAATATGCGGCTTTCATTTTGCTGACGGAAGCGGTGGGCGCTTTGGCGGGGATTTTGACAAAGTCTGCCATGCCCGCTTACGAGCAGGCTTTGAAACCGCCTTTGACACCGCCGTCCGCCGTGTTCCCCGTGGTTTGGGTAATTCTGTTTGCCCTGCTGGGTATCGGGGCGGCGAGGGTCTGTCTGTTGCCGCCGTCCAAATATCGCAGGGCGGCGTTGGCTGTGTTTTGGGTGCAGTTGGTTTTCAATTTTCTCTGGAGCTTGATTTTCTTCAATTTGCAGGCTTACGGCATGGCATTTTTCTGGCTTGTGGCTTTGTGGCTTTTGATTTTGCTGATGACCGTGCTTTTTGCCAAGGTTGACAAGGCGGCGGCTTGGCTGCAAACGCCGTATTTGCTCTGGGTAGCCTTTGCGGGATATTTGAATTTGATGGTTTGGCTTTTGAACCGATAATCCGAAAAAGAGCTAAAAAACAAAATATCCCAAGCCTTTTAACGCTTGGGATATTTTTATATGATTATATTTTATATTTGGGGTTGAATTACCACTGAATTTTCCGCAGGGTTCTTTTCAGGAAGATTATGCAGAAAACCAAAGAAACGATTTCCGCAATGGGAAACGCCAGCCAAACCAAATTCAGGCTGCCGAATTTTGACAAAATGTAGGCGGCTGGCAAAAGTATAACCAGCTGGCGGATGATGGAGATGTACATGCTGTACATGCTGCATCCCAAAGCTTGGCAGACGGAAATGCTGATGATACAGAACCCCGCAATGATAAAGCTGACGGAGATGATTCGCAGAGCAGGCACACCGATTGTCAGCATATCAGCCGAAGCGTTGAAAAGCAGAAGCAGCTGTTTCGGCATAATCTGGAACACCGCTACGCCGACCGCCATGATGGAAACCGCCGCAATAATGCTGAGGCGGATTGTCTGGGTCATGCGGTCCTTCTTTTTGGCACCGTAGTTATAGGAAACAATGGGCACCATGCCGTTGTTCAAACCGAAAACGGGCATGAAGAAAAAGCTTTGCAGCTTGAAGTATACACCGAAAACGGCAACTGCGGTGGACGAGAAAACTATCAAAATTTTGTTCATGCCGAAGGTCATGACGGAGCCGATTGCCGCCATCAAAATGGACGGTACGCCGATGGCGAGAATATCCTTGACAACCTTGCCGTCGGGGCGGAAGTCGGCCTTGTGCAGAGTAACCTCGTGGTTTTTTTTATGGTTCAGGACGATTGCTACGGCGGCGGCACACATCTGACCGATGACCGTTGCCAGAGCGGCACCGGCAACACCCATTTTCGGCAGTCCGAAAAAGCCGAAAATCAGGATGGGATCGAGGATAATGTTGATGATGGCGCCGATCCCCTGAACATACATGGTGTATAATGTTTTGCCTGTGGCAAGCAAATATCTTTCAAAGGTGATTTGAACGAAAATCCCAAAGGACAAAATACAGCAGATGCGGACGTAAACATCTCCCATTTCGATGATTTCCGCAATGTTTGTTTGGGATGTCATGTACAGGTTGGCGGCAAAAATGCCGAAAAGCAAAAACAGCAGATAGCCGACCAGGTTCAAAAACAAGCCCTGCATGGCAACCTTGTTGCATTTGTCGAATTTCTTTTCGCCCAGATAACGGGACATCAGGGCGTTGATGCCGACGCCGATACCAAGGGCGACGGAAAGCATAAGGTTTTGGATGGGGAACGCCATGGATACCGCCGTCAGGGCGTTTTCGCTGACCTGCGCCACAAATATGCTGTCCACAATGTTGTAGCAGGCCTGCACCAGCATGGAAAGTATCATTGGTATGGACATTGTAAAAAGCAGCTTTTTGACGGGCATATACCCCATTTTGTTTTCTTTGGGCGGTTGTTTCGCTTGAATTGTTTGCTCTGTCATTTCTATCACATTCCTCTCACATATAACATCACATTTTTCTCATATCACAAAAACATATTATAGTGGAAATTATTTGCAATGTCAATCAAAGGCAATAGATAGGAAAAATTCTGAATATTGATGAAAATGCTTAGGATGAAAATGATTAGATTATTGAAGAAAATTATTGAAGAAAATTAATATTGATGAAAATGGAAGCGAGTGATAATTAAGGGCAGTAATAAATCTTAGGGACGGTGAAGAAGAAAGGAACGGCAGAAGTAAAGAAAGCTGTGAAAAGAGGAAACTGCGGCATTTGATAAAGCTTTGATAATCAAAGGGGCGGCAGAAATAAGGGGGATGAATATGGATTTTTCGGATGTGTTCAAAAATTTTTTTGAAAAATCTTCGGCAAACGCCCCGAATATAGTTTTTAACTGCCGTTTTGATGAGAAAATCAAGCAAAAAGCCTTGACTTTGCGGCATTTCTTTGCTATATTATAAATGTAGTCAGTTGGTGTACCTTTGAGGTATACCATTTTTGTTATAGAAGCAAGGTCGGAAGTGGGTATTCAAAACCCACTTTTTGTTTTGTTTGATAAATCAAAGCCGCATCTGCGGTGTTTTTAACGATATTGGGAGGTATTTGATGAGAACGGAAGACAGAGTTTTGGCTATGGCAACACCAATCTGCCAAAATTTGGGCTGTGAAATTGCAGACGTCGAATGGAAAAAAGAGGGCGCCGATTGGTTTTTGCGGGTTTTTATCGACAGGGAACCTGCCGTTGACCATGACCTTTGCGCCGAAGTCAGCAGGGCCTTGGGCGACGCTTTGGATGCCGAGGATTTTATCGAGAGCAACTATGTTTTGGAGGTGTCTTCTCCCGGATTAGAAAGACCTCTAAAAAAAGCGACTGATTTTCAGCGGTTTGCGGGCAGTCCTGCTGTTATCAAGCTGTTTGCGGCGGAAGGCGGCAAAAAAGAGTTTGTCGGCGAGCTTTTGGGCTACGGCGCCGACGGGGTAGGCATAAAAGACCGGGAAAGCGGCAAGGAATACACGTTCCCCTTGGATAAAATTTCCAAGGCGCATTTGCTGTTTGAATTTTAAGATTTTGCTTCAGAACCGAATTTTTCGGCATAAATAAAAAGAGATATAAAAAATAAAATATATTTAAATAATGAAGTGAAATTTAAAAAATTTGAAATTTAATTTGTTTATAAATCGTTGTTTAAGGAGATAAATTTTTTAAGAGGTGATTGGAAAAAATGGCTCGTGAGTTTATAAATAAGGATTTTATCGAAGCTTTGGAGGATTTGGAAACGGAACGCGGTATCAAGGCGGATGTTGTTTTGGAGGCGCTGGAGGCGGCTTTGATTTCCGCCTACAAAAAGAATTTCGGTTCGTCCCAGAATGTTCGGGTGGAAATTAACAGGGAAACAGGCGAAATTCACGTTTATTTCCGCAAAACCGTTGTGGACGAGGTGCTTGACCCCAGAGTGGAAATGTCTTTGGAAGAAGCAAGGCTTTTGGATCCCGAATTTGAAGTGGGAGATATGTTTGAGTCGGAGGTTACGCCCCGTTCTTTCGGACGCATTGCCGCCCAAACCGCCAAGCAGGTTGTTGTGCAGAGAATCCGCGAAGCGGAACGAGGCATGGTTTACGATGCCTTTGCAGGCCGTGAGGGCGATATTGTAACAGGCTTGATTACCAGAATTGAGGGCAGAAGCGTTATTGTGGATTTGGGCAAAACAGACGCTCTTTTGCCCGCCAACGAGCAGATTCCCGGCGAAAGATACGAAGTGGGCCAGAGAATTAAGGTTTATTTGGGAGAAGTCCGCAGAGCCAACAAAGGCGCTCAGGTGATTATTTCCCGCACCAACCCCGGTCTTTTGCGCCGCCTTTTGGAACAGGAAATCCCCGAAATTTACGACGGCACGGTTGAGGTTAAGGGCGTGGTCAGAGAACCCGGCAGCCGAGCCAAAATTGCCGTTTACAGCGAAGATGCCGACATCGACGCCGTGGGCGCTTGTGTCGGCGCCAAGGGTATCCGTGTGCAGAGCATTGTCAACGAGCTTTCGGGCGAAAAGCTGGAGGTTATCGAATGGTCTGCCGATTTGGCGAAATTCATCAGCAACGCCATCAGCCCCGCCAAGGCTTTGGAGGTTATTTTGAACGAGGAAGCCAAAACCGCCAAGGTTGTGGTTCCCGACGACCAGCTTTCCCTTGCCATCGGCAAGGAAGGGCAGAATGTGCGTTTGGCAGTTCGTCTGACAGCCTGTAAGATAGATATTAAGAGCGAAACCCAGATGGCGGCAATCCGCGCCAAAGAGGCGGCGGAAGCGGCAGAGCTTGCTGTTCGGGAAGAAGCGGCTGAAACAGACGATAATCTTAACGATTTGGATAATATAGACGATAATATGAACGATTTGGACGATTTGGACGGCGACGTTGAGCTGTTGGAAAACCCTGCCGAACAGCAGGCAGAGCTGACGGCAGAGGACGTCCAAATGATGCAGGCAGACGAATAATAAGCGGAAATCAGGTGACAGCATGGCGAACAAAAGTAAGCCCGAACGCATGTGTGTGGGCTGCAAAGAAATGAAACAGAAACGATCTTTGATTCGGGTTGTCAAAACGCCCGACGGCGAAATTAAAATTGACGGCACGGGCAAGATGTCGGGCAGAGGAGCTTATATCTGCCGAGATTTGGCTTGTCTGCAAAAAGCCGTTAAATCCAAGGGTTTGGAACGGTCGCTGAAGGTTGCCATCAGCGACGAGGTGAAAGACGAGCTTGCCGCCATGCTTGCGGATTTGCCGCAGGAGGACGGTGGCGCCGATGAATAATCAAAACACCCTTGACAGCAAGGTATACACGCTGCTGGGGTTTGCGCAGAAAGCAGGAAAGCTGGTTTCCGGCGATGACAGCGTTTTTGCGGCGCTTAACAAAAAAAGCCTGAAGCTGATTGTTGCGGCGGCGGATTTGAGCGACAACAGTCAAAAAAAATTCAGGCAAAAGCTGGCGTCCGCCGAAGCGGAGGTTAAAAGAAAAACAAAAATCGAAGTTTATACTTTTGGCACAAAAGTAACTTTGGGGCATGCCATCGGCAAATCCCCAAGGGGTTTGGTGGCTGTGATGGATGAAAACTTTGCCGGAGCCATTGCCAAGTATCTTAATGAAATTAAAGAACTTGCGTAAAAAGGAGTGGTTGCATGGGTAAAATAAGAGTACACGAACTTGCAAAGGAAATTAACGCCGAAAGCAAGAAAATCATAGAAGTTTTGAACAGAAAAGGTCATATGGTGAAAAATCATATGTCCGTCTTAAACGACGAACAGGTTGAAATTGCCAAAACCGAGCTGGGGGTTATCAAAAAATCCGACGGCTTTAAGCCGAAGATTAAGCGTATTCCCAGGGCGCAGGTTGAGGCGGAAAAAGCCAAAGCCGAAGCCTTGGCGGCAGAAAAAGCGGAAAAAGCCGAACAGGCGGCGCAGGGCGAAGCCAAGGCGGAGGTTAAACCTGAAGCAAAAACAGAGGTTAAAGCCGAAGCCGAAAGCAAAGCGTCGGAAAAAGCGGTGGTTAAACCTGAGGTTAAAGAAGAACCCGTTAAACAACAGGTTAAGGCGGAAACCGAAGCCGAAGCCAAACCTGAAGCTAAAACAGAAGCCAAGGCAGAGGTTAAAGCGAAACCCGCCCAAACGGAAGCTAAGCCCGAAGTCAAAGCCGAAGCAAAAACAGGGGCTAAAGGGGAAGCTGAAAACAGGGCGGCGGCAAAAGCAGAAGTCAAAACAGAAAATAAAGCAGAAAATAAAGCAGAAAATAAAGCAGAAAAGGTTATTGAAAAGCAAGAGGATTTTGAGAAAAGGGAAACAGAAGTGGAAAAGAAAGAGCAGAACGTAAAGGCGGCAGAGGAACAAAAAGCCGCCAAGGCGAAAGAAGAAGCCAAACCGACGTCCAAGGCAGAAGACAGCCGCAAATTCAATAAAGGCGGTCAAAAGGGCAGCTACAACAACAGGGATAACCGTGACGGCAAAAACGGCGGTTATAACAACCGAGATAACCGTGACGGCAAGGGCGGTTTCAACCGAGATAACAAAGGCGGATACAATAATAACCGCAATAACAACCGCGGCGACAAAGATAACAAAGGCGGCTTTAACAAAGACCGCGGCGGCAGCGGCGGTTTTAAAAAGGACGGCAAGCCCGGTATGCAGAACCGCAGCGGCAAGCCTCCCGTTAAAAAGGACAAATTTGAACAGCCTGCAGGCGAAATGCGCTACACGGCAACGCCCACCTATAAGCCAAACAACAAAAAACAGGATGCCAAAAAACGGGAAACCCGTGAACAGACCTTCTATAACGACCGTTATAAGGGCAATGAATTCGGCGGCAAAAAGAACAAAAACCGCCCGAAAAACAAATATAAAGAACAGAAAAAACAAAAAATGGTTATGCCTCCCGTAACGCCGAAAAAAATTATAATCGGCGAAACCATCAGCGTTCAGGAATTGGCGAAAAACATGAGCAAAACTGCCAGCGAGGTTATCAAAAAGCTCTTTGAGATGGGTATTATGGCAACCATCAACCAGGAACTGGATGCCGACACCGCCATTTTGCTGGCAGACGAATTCGGTATTACCGTTGAAGTTAAACAGGAAAAAATCGACGAAATTCTCTTTGATGATGACGACAACCCAAGAGATCTCAAAGGCAGACCGCCCGTTGTTACCGTTATGGGTCATGTTGACCACGGTAAAACCTCCTTGCTGGACGTTATCAGAAAAACCAGCGTAACATCAACGGAAGCAGGCGGCATTACTCAGCATATCGGGGCTTATCAGGTGGAAATCGACGGCAAGAAGATTACTTTCCTGGATACTCCGGGTCATGAGGCTTTCACCTCCATGCGTGCCCGCGGCGCTCAGGTAACGGATATTTCCATTTTGGTTGTTGCCGCAGACGACGGCGTTATGCCCCAGACCATCGAGGCTATCAACCACTCCAAGGCGGCAGGCGTTCCCATCATTGTTGCCATCAACAAAATAGATAAACCGGGGGCAAATCCCGACAAGGTTAAACAGGAGCTGACAGAACACGGCTTGGTTTGCGAGGACTGGGGCGGCGACGTTATCATGGTTCCCGTATCTGCCAAAAAAGGCGAGGGTATCGACACCCTTTTGGAAATGGTTCTGTTGGTTGCGGAAATGGGCGAGCTGAAAGCCAACCCCAAACGCCAGGCGAGAGGTACTGTTATCGAAGCCAAGTTGGATAAGAGCCGCGGTCCCGTTGCCACATTGCTGGTGCAAAAGGGTACTTTGAAAATCGGCGAAACTGTGGTTGCAGGCTCCGTATTCGGTAAAATCAGAGCCATGGTTGACGACAAGCACCGCACAGTGAAGAGTGCAGGACCCTCCATGCCGGTTGAAGTTTTGGGCTTTTCCGAGGTTCCCGAAGCAGGCGAAATCTTCATGGCGATCAAGGACGAAAAGGACGCCCGCTATGCGGCTCAGATTCAGGCTATCAAAAAGCGTGAAGAAGAAATGCGCAAAAACACCAAGGTTAGTCTGGACGATCTCTTCAAGCACATTGCCGAGGGCGAAGTTAAAGATTTGAACATCGTTATCAAAGCGGACGTTCAAGGTTCCGCCGAAGCCGTTAAACAGTCTTTGGAAAAACTCTCCACATCGGAAGTTAAAGTCAACGTAATTCACGTCGGTGTCGGCGGCGTCAGCGAATCCGATGTCATGCTGGCAGATGCCTCCAACGCCATTATCATCGGTTTCAATGTTCGTCCCGTTGCCCAAGCCAGCAAGGCTGTTGAAGCAACAGGCGTTGATATGCGTTTGTACCGTGTTATTTACGATGCTATCGAAGATGTTAAAAAAGCCATGGTCGGCTTGCTGGAACCCGAATACAAAGAAAAAGTTCTCGGTCAGGCAGAAGTCCGCGATACCTTCAAGGTGCCGAAAGTCGGCGTTATCGCAGGCGCTTATGTTACGGAAGGCAAGGTTACCAGACAGGCACAGGTTCGTATTGTCCGTGACGGCATTGTGGTTTGGGAAGGTCAGATTTCCTCTTTGAAACGTTTCAAAGACGACGCCAAAGAAGTTGTTCAGGGTTACGAATGCGGTATCGGCATTGAAAACTACAACGACATCAAGGTGGGCGACGTGATCGAAGCCTTCATCATGGAAGAAACCGAAAGAGACGTTGCCGATTTATAAAATTTGATAAAATTCAGTAAAATATAAATTGTGTTCGTCGGTTGGTTTGGCAAATGCAGACAGCCGCCGAGAACGCCGCCGTTCGGCAAAAGATATAAATAAATATTAAAAATTTGTTTTGTGTTTTTTATACTGCCCGCTTTCGGTTTTTTTGGCAAAGCGGGCAGTATGAAATATGCAGACGGCAAGCATAATAAGCAATAAATATATTAAATTAAAATTTACAGAAAATCAGGTGATAGATATGGGACAATACAGAAAAAGCAGATTGGGCGAAGAGCTTAAAAAGGAAATTTCTGCCATCATCCGCACCATGAAAGACCCCAGACTGGGCTTTGTTTCCGTTATCAAAGTGGATGTTGATGCAGATATGAGCTCCGCCAAAATTTATGTCAGCCATTTCGGCAGCGGCGATTTTGCCGATACCATGGCGGCTTTGAAAAAAGGCGCAGGCTATATCCGCAGCGAATTGGCAAAAAAGCTGAAAACCAGAACCGTTCCCCAGTTGATTTTTATTGAAGACCATTCCATCGAAGAGGGTTTCAAAATCACCGAAATTCTCAACGATTACAATAAAAATCACCCCTCAAGCCACGGCGGCGCAGAGGAAAAGGACGAAGAGTAATAAAAAAGCAATAATCAAAAAGCAAAATACGATATGGTGAAATAGCAACATGACAGAAAAATTTGCAGAAGCAAAAAGAAACTCAACAGAAATAGAAGAAACAAACAAAACCGCCGAAACGGCACGCTATGATTTTTCCGAAATTATGGCGGCGCTGCAAAAGTCGCAGTATCCCCTGCTGACAGGTCATGTCAGCCCCGATGCCGACGCAGTCGGTTCGGCTTTGGCTTTGGCTTTGGCTTTGGAAAGGCTGGGCAAGGAGCCTGCGGTGGTTTTCAAAGACGATATTCCCGATTATTTGAAATTTATGCCGGGCGCCGAAAAAATCATCAAGCCCGACCAATTGGACGAAAAAAGAGATTTGCTGGTGATGGTGGACTGTGCCTCCCCCAAGCGAATCGGCAAAATTTGGAGCGAGCCGTGGTTTGCCAAAATTCCCTGCATTGCCGTGGATCATCACGAAACCAACGACGGCTTTGTCTGCTGTTCTTTGGTGGATGCCAAGGCGGCTGCCAACAGCCAGATTGTTTATTATCTGGTGCAGGCTTTGGGTGTGGCTTTGGACAAGCCTTTGGCAACCTGCCTTTTTGCGGGAATTTCCGGTGATACGGGCGGTTTTCGGTTCAGCAACACCAATCGGGAAACCATGGAAATCGGCGGCAGGCTGATGGATTTGGGAGTTGATACGCAGGAGGTGCGGATTCAGCTTTTTGAATGTAAATCCATGAAAGATATGGCGATGATCGGTGTCGGTTTGGAAAATATGCGGCAGTCCGAGGACGGCAAGCTGGTTTGGACCTCAATCAGTCTAAAAGAAAAAACAGAGCATGGTGCGGCGGAAAGCAACTGCGAAAATATTTCCGACTACACTATGTACCCCGTTGGGGTAAAAGTCGGTATATTCTTCCAGGAAATGCCGAACGGCATGGTGAAAATGTCCATGCGCTGCCGTGACGGCTATAACGTGGCAAAGGTTGCCATGGCTTTTGACGGCGGCGGTCATGTTGTGGCGGCGGGCTGTCGGGCAGAGGGCGAGCTCAGGGCTGTTATGGCGGCAGTTTTGGCGGAGGCGGAAAAAATGATTGCCGAAGCCGAAGCGGAACAAAACCAAAAGGCGGTGAAATAAATTGCCCAACGGCTTTATTAATGTTTACAAACCGCGGGAGATGACTTCTCACGACGTGGTTGCCATCATCAGAAAAAGGCTGCCCCGCAAAACCAAGGTGGGGCATACGGGAACTCTCGACCCCGATGCGACGGGAATTTTGCCGATTTGTGTCGGCAAGGGCACTCGTTTGGCGGAATTCTTTGCGCCTTTGCGCAAGGTGTATCTGGCGGAAATGACACTGGGCGCCGTAACCTCAACCCAGGACAGCGGCGGCGAATTTTTGCAGAAAGCGGACGAAGCGGCTCTGGCGGCGGTAACCGAGACTGACGTAACCAAGGCGGCGGCAGAGTTTGTCGGCGAGATTATGCAGATTCCGCCGATGGTTTCTGCCGTTAAAATCAACGGCAAAAAGCTTTATCAGCTGGCAAGAGAGGGCAAAACCGTTGAACGCCAACCCCGAAAAATCACAATTTACGATATGGAAATTACGGATACGGCTTTGCCAAAGGTGCAGCTGCGGGTTACCTGCTCCGGCGGCACTTATATCCGAACCCTGATTAATGATATCGGTGAAAAGCTGGGTGTCGGCGCTTATATGTCGGCTTTGGAGCGGCAGGCTGTGGGCAGTTTTGATTTGGCGCACTCCTTGCCTTTGGAAAAAATCAAGGAGATGCTGGAGGCGAATGATTATTCCTGCTTGCTGCCTTTGGAATACGGCTTGGAGCATTTGCCCGTTTTGAATCTGCCCGATGAAAAGTCTTTCGACGATGTTCTGCACGGCAGACATCTGGTTTGGAAAGAGCAAATTCCCGCCGGTACATATAAATTATTTTATCAAAACCGCATTGTTGCCGTGGCGGCGGCAGACGGCAAAACCTTGAAAATGCGCAAGGTGCTGATCAGCGAAAACGATTAGTCTATATTAAAATATTTATCAAAAATTATAAAGCGAAATATATGCGCAAAGCAAACTGCAAAATAATTTGTTTGCAAATTATTCTCGGCGCTGCCCTTTGCTAAAGGACGGGTCGATTACAAAATCTTTAAGTATTAAAATTAAATATCAAATATCAAATATCAAATATCAAAAAGGAAGATATCCGATGAAAATATTGAACAGTATTGAAGAATTTCCCGGAGAGCTGACCTCTTCCGATCGGTTTGTGGCTGTTACTTTGGGCAATTTTGACGGCGTTCATTTGGGGCATAAGGCTTTGTTTGCCGTTTTGGAAAGAGTGAAGAAAAAACATGACGCCGTGTCGGTGGCTTTTTCCTTTAAGCCCCATCCGCTGGAGGTTTTGACGGGAGTTTGTCCGCCGAAGCTGAACACCGAAAAAGACAAGGAAGCGCTTATCAAAAAGATGGGCGCCGACTATTTGCTGCACTGCCCCTTTACCAGGGAGCTGGCGGCGCTGTCGCCGTCGGAGTTTGTTAAAAAAATTCTCATCGACGGGCTGAACGCCAAAGAGGTTGTGGTTGGCTATAACTATACCTTTGGCGACAAAGGCTCCGGCAACGCTCAAGCTTTGGTTGATTTGTGCGCGGAATATGACTGCCATGTTACCGTTGTGCCGCCTGTGCAGACACGGCTGGGCGTGGTTTCCAGTACTCTTATCCGCAGCAAGGTTCAGGCGGGTGAAATTGAAGATGCAAGCGAGCTTTTGGGATATTGTTACCAGCTGAAGGGCAAGGTTGTCAAAGGCTTACAGCTGGGCAGAAAGCTGGGTTTCCCCACGGCAAACATTCGCCTCGAACCCAATATGCAGCTGCCGAAATACGGTGTTTACGCCTGCTATTCCGCTTTTGAGGGCAGAATGGTAAAATCCGTTGTCAATGTGGGTTTGCGCCCTACCATCAACGATAACATCGAGCCGACTGTGGAATCGAACCTGTTGAATTTCAGCGGCAATCTCTACGGCAAAAAAATGACGGTTTTCTTTGTGGAGCAGTTGCGCCCCGAGCAAAAATTCGACGGTTTGGAGGCCTTGAAAAACCAAATTGCCAAGGACGCCCAAACCGCAGAAAAAATCTTAAACGAAAAAAGAGTTATTAAGTATTAAAAACTTAAATAAAAATATCGCAAAAAAGCCTTGCTAAACGGGGCAAAATCATGTATAATATTGTTTGTTGACCATGGCTCGGATATGGGTTCTCCGCCCCTACCTGCGCTATCGGTATCATTAAAAATTTTTTGGAGGTGCTGATAATGCCATTAGCAAAAGAAGTTAAAAATGAAATCATCGAAAAATTCAAAACCCATGAAGGCGACACAGGTTCTCCCGAAGTTCAAATCGCTCTTTTGACACAAAGAATTTTGGACTTGACCGAACATTCCAAACAACATCCCAAGGATCATCATTCCAACCGCGGTTTGTTGAAATTGGTTGGTCAACGCCGCCGTCTTTTGAACTATATTAAAAAACAAGACTTCGATCGTTACCGCAACATTGTTAAAGAATTGGGTCTGAGAAGATAATTAAAAAAATTATTTTATTTTTCGCTTATAACCGCCTGAATTTTATTCAGGCGGGTTTTTTTTACGGCGTCGTGTTGTTAAACTTCACAGGTGCGGACTAAACGCCATTTTAATTCAGTGAAGTCTGTTAATACTCTGTCTTTTGCCGCACCGGGTGTTTGGTGGGGTTCCGCTAAGGTAAAATTTATAATTTATCTTAGCACGAAAACCGCAAAGCAGCCAAATAACAATAAAGAAAGCGCAATAACAGGTTTCTCCGAGTTTAGGCTGCGTTCTGACTATTGTACGAAGTTTAACAACATCCACGTCGTAAAATGTATATGATTTTTGATTTTTTGGCAGAATAGGGAATAGCGTAAAAACCGAAAGCAGTCAAAAAAGGAGAGATATACATGGAACGCAAAACGGAAAAAAAAGCGGTGAAAAACAGACCAAAAAGCGAAAACAGCGGAGAAACAATAAAAATTTATCAAAAAACGGCGGAAAAAGCGGGAATAAAAGCGGCAGAAAATGCTGAGGAAAACCCGAGGGAGGACGGCAACTCGGCGGAAACCAACGAGGAAAAAGCCAAAGCCATCAATGAGCTGGGCGCAACGGAGGTTCCCGATTTGGAAAGCGACATTCACGTTATAACCATCATCGGCGAAATCGAGGGGCATATGGCTATGCCCGAAAACAACAAAACCACAAAATACGAGCATATAATTCCGCAGCTGGTTGCCGTGGAGGAAAGCAAAACCATCAAGGGGCTTTTGATAGTTTTGAATACGGTGGGCGGCGATGTTGAGGCGGGGCTTGCCATTGCGGAGATGATTGCTTCCATGAGCAAACCCACGGTTTCGCTGGTTTTGGGCGGCGGGCACAGCATAGGTGTTCCCATTGCTGTGGCATCGGGCAAATCCTTTATTGCGCCCACGGCAACCATGACCATTCATCCCGTGCGGCTGACGGGCATGGTAATCGGCGTACCCCAAAGCTTCGATTATATCGAAAAAATGCAGGACAGAGTTATCAGCTTTATAACGGCACACTCTAATATTTCCGCTGAGCAGTTCAAAAAATATATGATGAATACCGGCGAGCTGACCAGAGATATCGGCACCATTGTGGTGGGGCAGGCAGCCGTTGACAGCGGGTTGATTGACGAGGTGGGCGGTTTGAAAGAGGCTCTGGGCGCTTTGCACGGCATGATCGGCGGCAAATAATAATTTTTTAATAAATTTTTTACTGATTTTTACTGCGAAAGCAAA
>JAHZFN010000280.1:0-8989 GCA_019421315.1 Peptococcaceae bacterium
CGCTGGCATTCAGGGGTTCGAATCCCCTACGCGTCACCATAAAAAGATGAAGCTTTCAGCTTCATCTTTTTTTATTTATATATATTTTATATTCAAATTATATTCAAAAAAAACGGGGCAGGCGAACCGAAGTTCAACCTGCCCCGTTTTTGTGTTTCACTACGAAATCAAATTTGTTTATTTAATTTTTTCAACATAATTTTTGATAATTTGCGCAACCTGCGCTCTGGTGGCATCGGCGGCAGGTTCCAAGCCTTTTTCCGTGCCGTTGATTACGCCTTTGTCCGCTGCCCAAATCATGGCGTCTTTGGCATAGGCGGAAACGCTGCCTTTGTCGGCAAAGGCGGCAAAAGCGGTATCGCTGACATTTTTCAGAACAACGCCGCTGAATTCCGCATAACGGTACATCATAGCCGCCATTTGCTCGCGGGTAATTTTGCCGTTGGGGTCAAATTCCGCTGCGCTGATACCTTTGACAATACCTTTTTCCGCTGCCCGGGCAACAATAAGGCGCATACCAGGTTCCTGCCTGCACATCTGTGAAATCGGCAGTTTGATATTGGCTTGCGTCAACGCCTGCCAAACGGCCGATAACTGTAACGAACATGGCTCTGGTCATTTGGTCGTCGGGCGGAAAATCAACGTAAATTGTGCTGATATTTTTAACAAATTCGCCGCGGTTGCCGTCCTCCAGATAAGAGCCTTGACCGTAAAACAGCCCGGGAGCGTTTTCGTGCATATAGGTTGCGATGATTGCAGGTTCAACGGGATACGTAAACACATTTACGGCAGATTCCGTATACCAAAAACCGATCATCGGGTAAACCGTGGCAATTTCCTTGTCGGAATCTTCATAATAATATTTTTGACCTTTTTTAATGTCATCAGCTTTCAGATAAGCGTAGGTGCTGTCCTCGGAAATGAAGGTTACCTCGGTAAAAGTATCCCAAATTCCCAAATCACGCAGCAGGTATTCCAAAGTTACGCCCACAACGCCGTACCAAGCAGTGTAGTAAACGCCGGAAGTGCCTGAAAATTTTTGGAAAACCAGAGGGTCTTTGTTGCTGTTGTCCAGAGGAAAGGTGTTATCAAAACCTAAATTATAAAAATCCTCCAGCCTGTAATTTGCCTTAACACGGCCTGTGTTGGAGTCTACAACCATCAGGATTGTGCCGCCTGCCTGAATTTGCGGATTTTGGCTTTGTGCGCCGTTTACAGGCTCGGCAAAAGCCATGCCCGTAAACATCAGGCAAAAGAGCATTGCCGCCGCCAAAACAGGCAATATTTTTCTTTTAATCTGCATTATTTACTACCTCCATCTATTGCCTCCGTTTATTGCCTGCCGTTTTGAATAACGGTGGCATCGCCTTTAACGGCTGTAAAGGCATCCTCGGCTACAAAAACTTTGATAATATCGCCTTTTTCCAAAGTCGTTTGGCTGTCTTGCAATTTAAAGTTCAGCTGAGAAACGGTGTCTTCGGCTGTCAAAACCTCCGAACCCACAGCAACTGTTTTATTGCCCCGCATTTGGGTCCAGATAACCGTAACCCGCTGATTTTTCTTGAAGGTTTTGCCCTGTTCCAAAGGAGCAACGGCAATATCAAAGCTCAAACCGCTCATTTTATTCAAAGCCTTCACAACGGGAACTTCATATTAGTTGTCGAATGTGAAGCCCTCGCCGCTGCCGCTTACCGTTACGGTGTAGAGCTTGCCGTCAACGCCGCAGGAAGCCTGCAAAGGTTCGCCTTGGTTGCCTGCCTTATCTATCGGATAAACGGCAAAACTGTAAACGCCCTGCTTGGCGCTGACAGTATAGGTCAAAGCGTTGGTGGAGGCGATGTATTCGCCGTTGCGGTAAACCGCATAGGCGGCGTCTTCGTTCAATCCCGACGTTTGGTCAATTGCCGCCAGCCAGGTGAGAACGATTTTTTCTTTTTCGGAATCATAAACGGCATTCAGCTGTCCGTCTTTCCAGGTGGGCAGATCGGTATCGAAATAAATGCCCGCCCAAACGTTGTTGTTGGCTTTCGGCTTGATCAGCTTTGGTGGTTTTAGCCAAAAATTCTCTGCATTTTGCCAAAAATCACCCCCAAAAACGCCAAAGCTGTCCTTTTTCGGAAAAAATTCGGCATACGGGGGAGGAATATACAGAAAATTCTTGATAAAACCGCAGATTTAATATATTATTATAATAAGAGAGTTTATATTTATAATCAGAATCTATTAACAAAAAGGAAACACGGCAAAATGACAACTACCTTGACAGCCCCCGCCAAAATAAATTTGGCCTTGGACGTGGTGGGTAAAAAAGATAACGGCTACCACTTGGTGGAAATGATTATGCAGACCATCAGCCTGCATGATGAGGTCAGCGTTGCCCCCGACCGCCAAACCTCGGTCGTCTGCAATCGGCAAGACGTTCCCACCGACGAAACGAATATCTGCATTAAAGCCTGGAAGCTGATGCAGGAAACGTACAGTTTGCCCGACGGCATTAAAATCACGATCAAGAAAAATATACCCGTTGCGGCAGGAATGGCAGGCGGCAGCACAAACGGCGCCGCAGTTATCGCCGCTGTAAACCGTGAGTTCGGTCTGAACCTTGCCTTGCCTGAAATGAAAAGCCTCGGCGGCAGGCTGGGTGCCGACGTACCCTTTTGTCTGCAAAAAGGCACCGCTCTGGCAACGGGAATCGGCGACGTTTTACAGGAACTGTCTCCCTGCCCCAAAATTTACGTTTTGGCGGTAAACCCCGGCTTTGAAGTCAGCACCGTGCAGGTTTACAAAAACCTGGCTTGGCACAAAATAACCGAACACCCCGACACAGCGGCAATGATCAAAGCAATCAAAAAACAAGACTCCAACGGCGTACTTCGCCAAACGGGCAATGTTTTGGAAAATTCCGCATTTCAGCTTTTTCCCCAACTGGCGGCAATCAAAAGCCAAATCGGCGAAACGGGACTGACGCCATTGATGTCGGGCAGCGGCGGCACCATGCTGGGGCTGACCGAAGACAGAGAAAAAGCGGCATATGCCTTAAACAAGTTGCAAGGACTTTATCCCTTTGCGGGGATTTTTGAAACAATCTAACAAAGGAAACGGAGTGTGAATTTTTATGACGCGAGCAAAACTTTCACCCATTAAATTGGAGGGCTTTCAGCCTTTGCGAGAAATAGTTTTTGATGTTTTAATGGATGCCATTATTTCCGGTCAGCTGCCGCCCGGCGAACGCCTGATGGAGGTTCAGCTGGCAGAAGAAATGGGAGTCAGCCGCACTCCTGTCCGCGAAGCCATCCGCCGCCTGGAGCTGGAAGGCTTTGTTGTGATGATTCCCAGAAAGGGCGCCTATGTGGCGGGGCTTTCCATCAAAGATATTGTGAATATTTTTGAAATCCGAACCGCTTTGGAACAGCTGGCAGTCAGCCTGGCGGCAGAAAGAATGACAGACAACGATTTGGAAACCTTGGAACGGCTTTTGGTTGAACTGGCTGAATCCGTTGTGGACGCTGACGTTGAAGCATGGACAGAGCTGGACAAAAAATTTCATCATTTAATCTACGAATACAGCCGCAACGACCGCCTTATTCAGATGATGAACAATATCATAGAGCAAATTAACCGTTACCGCATTATAAGCCTTTCCAATTTGGAGGTTCGCCAACATTCCGTGGAAGAACACAAAAAAATTGTTGAAGCCATGGCGGAAAGAGATATTCCCGCTGCCCAAAAGGCGGCGTCCGAACACATTTCCAACACCCAGACCAGCCTAATTGTGCTTTTGCAGGAAAAGCTTTCGGGGTTGGAATAAACACGGCATAAACATAAGCTGCATTTCCTCTGCGGCATAATTTGGTTAATTACCAAAACACAATAAAAAAATCAACGCCTTTGTAAAAAACAGAGGCGTTTTGTTTTACTGTAAAAATCCGCCGAAACAGCTTTACATTCGCTTGTTTTCGGCGGATTTATGTGTTATTTAATTATATTTTGGCTGCTTACTTTCTAATTACCGCCCAATTGCAAAAAGAAAATATCTGCATCATGCATTCCTCTGTAATCTCCGATGGCATGATCACTGTCCAAAAGCAAAATGCTCAAGCCCCTGTTTTCACCCAGCCGAGCATAAGCGGCGCCTGATTTTTCATCATACTTAATATCAATGTCGTTATAATTCAAGTTGTAAAATCTGAGACAGCCATCGCCGACAGTAATCTTGCCGCCCGGGCGGTCTTTCATATACCAGGTGCGTTCCAAAGCAGTTTTCGGCAGTGCGGCACCCAGCTTGTAAAAAACACTGTCAAGGTCGGTGTTTACAACAACGGTATTGGTGCTGCCGTCCCAATCAACGCTGTAACCGAAGCTTTCCGCAATGTAGCGGGCAGGCAGATATGTTCTGTCGTTGACAGACACAGGCGTGGTATCGGGATAAATTTGGTCATAGTAAACGCTGAAATCTTCAATAACGGGGGATTCCGCATAAAGCTGAATAACCTTTGACCATTCTCCTGAACCATATTTGGGATAAGTGTAGCGGAATAAATTTGATTTGATAATCAAATTTTTCGGCGTAGTTTTGGAAACCGTAATAACCTCCGTCAAATCAACATCGTCTTCAATTTTTTGATAATTGACATCACAGCCCAAAGCTTCGCCCAAGGCACGCATGGGAACCTGGGTTCTGCCGTTTTGATCAACAAAAGGCTTGGCGTCGGTAAAAGCAACATTGGTGCCGTTCACCGTGATTTTGATATTATCAGCCGCCTGCGCCGACGTGCAGAAAACACCGAAAGCCAAAACCATAACCAATAAAAAAACCGATAACTTTTTCATACAAACCCCTTCTTTCTGAAATATTCTTTAATTAACATCAATTAATTGACCTGCAAAACTATGAACCAAACCTCAAAAATTCTCATCCTGGCTTATGTAATATGCAGTAAAGCAAGTTAATCCAAAAAACTCGCCGCTTTGCTCCATGCGGTGGAAACAAAGGGCATGGTCACCGCAGCCGTAAATCAGCAAATTCAAAGAGGTGCTCATATTGCCTTTCTGCAAACTCAGACTGCAAGACGCCGTATCTCTGTCAAACTGTGCATTCTTTATTTGATAAATGCGGTTTTGACCGTTCACGGTGTAAATAACTTTATCGTTTGTGATTTTCAAATTGGCGGCGTCGCCCGTTTGATTGTTCACCAAGGACCAGTTACCGCAAACGGCGTCCATGGAATTTTTGGGCATTTCATAGGGTTTTTCGTTAAAAACCGCCTCCGAATTGCCGACAATATTCACCGTGTTGCCTGCGGCGTCCCAAAGAACATTATAGCCAAAGGCTTCGGCAATATATCTGGCGGGCAGATATGTTCTGTCATTGATTTCCGTCGGAGCGGTATCCATGGTAACCTCTTTGTATGTATTGGGATAATCCACAACCGCCGTTTCAACGGTCAGACTCAGCCGATTTTGCCAATTTCCGAAGTAACCGTCAATATCATAAAAAGGGCCGAAAAACTGAGCCTGCCAAACTTTGCCGTCTGTCGTTTTTTTGCTCACAAAAATTCTCGTGTCAAAAAAGCCGTTTGGCTCTGTCGTTTTAACATAATCCACATTGCACCCCAAAGCCTCTCCCAAAGCGCGCATGGGAACCTGGGTTCTACCGTTTTGGTCGATAAAAGGCTCAGCATCCGTAAAAGCAACGTTTTGAGCGTCCACAACAATTTTGATGTTTGTTTTCGCCAAAGCCGACGGGCAAAGCAAGGCAAAAGCCAAGACAAACACCGACAGCAAAAAAACAAGCCTTCGAGTTTTTTTCATAAATTACAACGATTTCAACCGCCCAGTGTTCCGCTAAAAAAAATCGGCGTTTAGTTGTTTTTATTATAACCGATTTACCTGCGGTTGGCAACGAAAAATATTTTGCCGCACCGAATTTTTGTCTGCGATATTGACAACGAACAGTTCGGCTTTCTATAATATAATAAACAGCAATAAAATAAACTGCAAAAACAGTTTTGCAAACAAATAATTCAAAGTATTCATAATTAAAGGAGGATTTTTTCATGGAAAAGAAACAATATGTTTGCCCCAAATGCGGCTGCACCCACTACACAAGCGACCGGTTCCAGGCAACGGGCGGCAATTTTGCCAAGCTTTTTGACGTTCAGAACAAGCGTTTTATTACAATTTCCTGCAATCAATGCGGCTACACGGAATTATACAAAGCAGAAACGGGCGCAGGCATGAACATTCTGGACTTTTTGATGGGTTAACAACGAGAAACCAAACATATAAAACAGATGTGACAGAGAGAATATACATAATATGTTTTGAGGACTGCGCATTTCAAGAAACTTTACCCAATAAATAATTTCAATCAGCGGCTTTTGGCAAAACAAAAATGCCGCTGTTTTGTTTTGCGTTTTCTATAAAAAATTTCCCCAAACGGCGGCAAATGTGCGGCAAAAATTCGGTGTTTCGATGCTTTATGCATTTTATGTATAAACCCTGCATAAAACTGCCGCAATGTTAGAAAAATATACATATATTTTCAAAAACCCCTTGAAAAATCGGCAAATAGGCGTATAATAATGAATATGGAAATATTTGGAACGTTTAATTGCGTCCCAAATAACAAAAGATATAAATATGCAAAAGGTTTGCCGAAAAGGCTCAAAGCAGTTTTGTCAAACCGCAGTTACCAAACAAGATAAAAATTTTTTTTTTTTATTTTAACGATTTTTTAGGAGGATGATTAATATGGCAGTCAATTTAAAAGGCAGAAGTTTTTTGACATTAATGGATTTCACACCTTTGGAAATTCGTTATCTGCTGGATTTATCTCATGATTTGAAAGCAAAAAAAAGAATGGGCTTAATCGGCGACACCATGAAAAACAAAAACATTCTTTTGCTTTTTGAAAAAACATCAACCCGCACCCGTTGTTCCTTTGAGGTTGCTGCCCGTGAAGAAGGAGCAAACGTAACATTTTTGGATCCCGGCAGCTCCCAAATGGGCAAAAAAGAATCCCTGGAAGACAGTGCCAAGGTTTTGGGCAGATTTTACGACGGCATTGAATACCGCGGCTTCGACCAAAAGGTGGTTGAGGATTTGGCAAAATACGCCGGCGTTCCCGTTTTCAACGGTTTGACAGACGTTGACCACCCCACGCAAATTTTGGCAGATATGCTGACTTTGGAAGAACACGTGGCAAAACCCCTGCACGACATGAAAATCGTCTTTGTGGGCGACGTCCGCAACAATATGGCATACGCCTGGATGTACGGCTGCGCCAAAATGGGGATGCATTTCGTGGCATACGGTCCGCAGGAACTCATCGACGACATTGACAAAGACATCATCGCCAAAGTCAACGCCGTTGCCGCCGAAACAGGCGCCAAAATCGAACTTTCCAGCGACAAAGCCTGCCTGAAAGGCGCTGACGCCCTTTATTCCGATATCTGGGCTTCCATGGGTGAAGAAGACAAAATTCCCGAAAGAGGTAAGCTCCTGGGACCATTCCGCATCGACATGGATATGCTGAAAGCCACCGAAAACGACCAGGTTCTCTTCATGCACTGCCTGCCCTCTTTCCATGATTTCAACACCAAAATGGCAAAAGACATGAAAGACAAAGGCTACGACATTCGCGAAGTAACCGACGAAGTTTTCCGCAGCAAACATTCCGTTGTTTTCGACGAAGCCGAAAACCGTATGCACACCATCAAAGCCGTTATGGTTGCCACAGTCGGCAAATAAGCGGCAAACCAAACATCATAACAAAAAAAGCAAAGGCTGTCCGTTTTTCGGACAGCCTTTTTATCTATTTATATTACTTATTACTTTTACTTATTACTTTTACTTATTACTTTTCTTTGTCGATAATGCGGGCGACGGGGCATTTTTCCCGTATCCATTTTTTGAAATCGGCGGCAGTGCCTTGGGTAAAGCCGTCGCTTTTCAGCATAATACCGTTATCCTTGGCAAACATCAAAACATAAATTTCCGAATAGAAATAAATTTCCATAATCTGCGAATACTCCAGATTAATTTCGCAGGGACCTTCTTTCAGATAAACAGTTTCGCCAAACTGCACCGATGTTTTGGGAACCTTGCCTTTATGCAGAATCAACTGGGCTTTCAGCGTTTGCCGCAGCAAATATTTCGGCATGGAAAAGTTCAAAATAACCGCTATCAAACAGCAGGTAGCCGTTACCGCCACAATGATATAATCCCCCGTCACAAAGCCGGGAATTGTCAAAAGAGCGAAAACCGCCGCAAAAACAATAAACTGCTTACGGAAGCGTTTAGCAACAATTTTGTTATTGTAAATTCTAAGAAGCTCCTCCGTTGCCAAATATTTGTTGGTAAAAAGCACCTCGCCGATGTTCTTTTTGCCGTTATTCGGTTCGGCGTTCTGATTTGTGATTTCTGTGTTATTTGCCATATGTTTTCTCCGTTTTTTCTTTTTGTTAAATATTTATTTTTTCTGCAAATCTTCATCAATCTGTAAGTTAATCTGTAAGTTAATCTACAATCTGCCGCCATTTTTCCGTCAGCCGCTGCAAAGACCAGCCTGCGTTGGCAGGACTGGTGGAAGGCAGCTTGACAGCGGGCAGCTGAATTTTCTCCTTGAAAAACCGACGATACAAATCATAAGCTTTGCTGCCGTTCAAGTAAATTTTTTCAATCGGCGCCGCCTGCAATATAATTTCCAATTTATTGGGAACCACGTCGGTTATGGTGCTGTCGGCAGACCCCTCTATGTTACAGCTTTCAATAACATCCCAAAGGGCAACCCCGTGCTTCAAAAGCATTTTGCTTTTTTCCTCTATGCTTTCCGGCTTCGGTTCGCCCAAAACAGCCGCCGTAACCTGCCAAAAGCGGTTGCGGGGGTGCTGATAAAAAAAGCTGTCGGCACGGGATTTTACCGACGGAAAAGAACCCAATATCAAAATCCTTGAGTTTTCATCATATATCGGCGCAATATTATGCA
>JAHZFN010000280.1:8999-16068 GCA_019421315.1 Peptococcaceae bacterium
ATTTTTTATCAGCCTCTCTACTCTTTAATCTTCGTATCTCCGTCAGCTAACGCTTGCCAACTCGGCGAAACCTATCAATGCGCTTTTTTATCAGCCTCTCTATTCTTTAAACTCCGTACTTCGGTCAGCTAACGCTTGCCAACTCGGCGGAAGATTTTAATACACAGTGCTTTGCCGTCAAAAAAGCAATCAACGCTGTTCACCGCCGCTGTTACAGATAACCTCTTTCTGCCAGCCAGATTAAAGAATCTTCGGCTTTCAAATGCTCCAGCGTGATTGTGGCTTGGGGCATTGTCTGCAAAATATGGGGCAGGAATTTTCCCATGTCGATACTGCCCTTGTCCAGGCACCAATGCCAGTCCCAAATCTTGTCGTTGTTGTGCAAATGAATATGCTTGCAATACGGCGCAAAACATTCTGCCCAGTGATAAATGTCCTCCTCCGAACGGTACAGGGCGTGTCCCGTGTCCAAGCAAAGCCCCACCTGCGGATGGTCGATTTTTTGGCAAAGCTCCGGCAGCAGGTCGGCATGAGGTTCCAGTTGGTTTTCAATAACCAGCTGAAAATCCTGCGGCTTGTCCGCCATAAACTCCTGCCAAAACTCCACAGAGCGTTCAACAAACCAAATGGGGAAATATACGTCAGGCAAAAAACCCGAATGAACAACCATTTTTTTAATACCGTAAGACGCTGCCAAACGATAAGCCTGATTTAATCTTTTCATGGCAAATTCCCTTGCCAGAGGGTCGATGGCGGATGGGTGGATTTCATTGAAAGGAGCATGAAAAATAAAACGGTCGGCAACGCTCATGTTGTCCCCGGCGATTTTATCCCAATGAGCAAAATCCGCCTCCATATTGACAGCCGTGCAAAATTCGTTCACTTCAATGCCCAACCCGTACTTTGCCGCCATGGTCTTGGCGTCCTCCGCAATGGTCGCCACATAAAGCTTTTCTCGTATGTTCATTACTTATTGCTTCCTTATGATTATTTATAATTGCTTTTTATGTGTTAAATTTCCGCTGTAATTTGCAGCTTTTCGCCGTCAAAATCGCAGATATAGCCATGACCGTTTTGCACCATGAAATCATAATATTTGCCGCTGTGCTCGGTCAGCTTGTCCATCAGGCTCATGATGGTGCCGCCGTGAACAACCAAAGCCACCTTTTCGGCGTCCTGCAAATAATCCTCCGCCATAATCAGCTTAAATTCGGCAACGCACCTTTTGGCAAATTCCTCTCTGGATTCACCGTTGGGGCATTGCATGGTTCCGTCCTCATTATCAATCCAAGCACGGTAACGGGGGTCGTCTTTCAACTCTTCGTAATTCTTGTATTCAAAATCGCCAAAATCCATTTCCCGCAAACCGTCAATAACGATTGGCTTGCTTTCGGGATAAATGATTTTCGCCGTTTCGATACAGCGCAGTCTGGAACTGGTAAAAACAATTTCAGCAACAGGATATTCAGAATTTTCCACCTCCTGCCTGCCCAAAGGGGAAAGGGGCAAATCCGTTTTGCCTAAATAACGACCTTCTTCGTTACCTTTGGTTTTGCCGTGGCGGATTAAAATTACTTGTTGTTTTTTCATATCTATCATCTCTTTTTTTAGTATTTTAATTTTAATATTTTAATTTAATTCTTTTTGTGCAGATAATCGTAGAGATCGGCGGCAACCTTACGGTTCATCCCCGGCGTCAAGGCTAACTGTTCCTCCGTTGCCTCCATAATGCCGGAAAGGGAGCCGAAAGCCTTCAAAAGCGCCGTTCTTCTGGTAGGTCCGATTCCGGGGATATTATCCAGGGCACTTTCTTTCTGCCCTTTTTCCCGCAGCCGCCGCTGATATGTTATGCCGAAACGGTGAGCCTCATCGCTCAGCCTTTTCAAAACGTGCAAAGCAGGGCTTCTTTTGTCCAGCATAATGGGCGTGCTGTCGTGGGGGCGAAAAATTTCGTCCTCTCTTTTGGCAAGGGAAAACACAGGTATATCGATTTGCAGTGTTTCCATAACATCCACAACCGCCGAAAGCTGCCCCTTGCCGCCGTCGATTAAAATCATATCGGGCCATTGCGCCATCGGAGCTTCTTCGGGCCGCAGTTCGCCGTTTTTCAGCTTTTCCCGCTCACGGATACCCCTTGCCAGGCGGCGGCTGATGGCTTCCCGCATTGCCAGAAAATCATCACCGTTTGTTGGATTTTTAATTCTCATATGGCGGTAAAGGGCTTTGTTAGGCTGACCGCCGCAGAAAGTAACCATGGAATTGACAGTGTAGGTTCCCTGCCAATGGCTGTTGTCGTAACATTCAATGCGGTAGGGGATTTTCGGCAAATCCAGCGCCTTTTTCAGCTCCTCCAAAGCTTCGCTTTGGGAAACTTTTTTGTAAACCTGTTCTTCAATTTCCCTGTCCAAAACAATTTTAGCGTTTTGTTCCACCAAATCCAAAAGCTTACGTTTGTCGCCGATCTGCGGTAAAAACAACTGCACCTTGGCGCCTCGTTTTGCCGTCAGATAATCGGTCATTTCCGCCATGTCCTCAGGCTCGCAGTTCAGGCAAATTTCAGGCGGCATAAAATCAACGCCGCTGTAATATCCCGAAAGGAACGCTGTCATCAGCTGCTCCATGGAGCTGTCGGCGGCATTTTCCAAAAAGAAGTGATCACGCCCCACCACCTTGCCCTCACGCACGAAAAAAACCATGGCGACAGCAACATCTTTACTCCGCAAAACAGCCGCCACATCTCGGTTTTCGGTACCGACGTCCATTCTTTGTTCCGTCTGCACCTGCTTAACGGCTTGAATTTGATCACGGTAACGAGCGGCGTCTTCAAAGCGCATTTCCTCCGACGCCTGCTCCATTTTTTTCTGCAAATCTCTGATGACAGTCCCAGTTTTACCCTCCAAAAACCAAATAACCTGCTTCACCATTTCGTTGTACCGCTCTTTGTCCACCTTGCCGCTGCAAGGTGCCAGGCATTTTTCGATATGCGCATTCAAGCATGGTCTTTTGCGGCTGTGGAAAGCGTGGTTGCTGCAGCTGCGCAGTGGGAAAATTTTGCCGATCAGCTGTTGGGTCAGCTTCATGGCAGAGGAAGAAACATACGGTCCGAAATAACGGTTGCCGTCGTTTTTGGTCTGCCGCACCATCACCAACCGCGGATACTGCTCATTGGTTGTAACCATCAAATACGGATAATGCTTATCGTCCCGCAGCATGATGTTGTACTTTGGATTGTATTCCTTGATTAAATTACATTCCAAAACCAAGGCTTCCTGCGGGGAAGATACCACAACCCATTCTATGCTGTCAACAACCTTCATCTGAGCAATGGTTTTGGGGCTTTTGTTGCCGCCCGGCTGAAAATAAGAGCGAACTCGGTTTTTCAAAGAGGTTGCCTTGCCAACATAAACCACAATGCCTTTAGCATCACGCATAATATACACGCCCGGGGTATCGGGCAGCTGCTCCAGCTGTTTGTTTAATTTGGGATTCTGCGGCATAGCACACCTCCTTCTGCTATCCGATTGCTTCTAAATTATCTTGCTTACTTATTCTTACTTATTATATTTATTATATTACTTAATTCGGCTTTCCAATCCTGCCAAAATGCGGCAGACATAATCAGATTTTGCCGCAATCAGACAAAGACAACGACCGACCTCCTCCCGCCATCTTCTTTGAAAAGCCTCCAATGGCACAATGCCCAAACCCACCTCGTCGCAGATGATTATAACATCGGGGTTTGCCTCAATCAGATGTTCGGTAAATTCCTGCGGATTTTTATCAGCTCGCAGTAAATCGGCGATTAAATTATGATAACCGTTGATACATTCGGCAGTCAAAGCCGTTTTTTCATCGCACTTTTGCGGCTCCGCCTTAAATTTTCGGCGGACAAACTCCGTTTTGCCTTGATAAGCTCCGCCAATAACCAGTTTCATATATATGCCCTCCGTTTGGGATTAAATTCTTTTTGCGGTAATCACCTCAACCAAAAATACGGCCGAGAATTACCAGAAAATAAGGAATTGCCAGCTCGCATACCTGCAAGAACCAGCCTGCCATATCTCCCGTCGTGCCACCCAGCTTGGCATATGCCAAATGTCGGTAAAGCGCCACCGCAAAAACGCAGGCAACAAAGACAAAAGCTGCATTTTGCAGACTTATCAAGCAAAGGCAGCCGAAGCAAACAAGCAAATAAATAATGCCGCAAAGGGTTACAGCCGTTTTTTGCGACGATTTGGCAACGGTGTCCAGCATACCCTTGGGTCTGGCGCTTTTGAAATGCACCAGGCAAAGAGAACTTAAAGCACGGGAAATCACAAAACCAAAGGCCGCACAGGCGGCAATACTGTCTGCCATCTCCGCCATAATGCCGAAATACGCCAAAAGATAGCAGCCGCAGCCAATTATGGCAAAGGCACCCACATGGGGGTCTTTCAAAATCTGCAGCTTCTTTTCTTTGGGCTGCCAAGAGGAAAAAGCGTCCGTAATATCGCAAAAACCGTCCATATGAATGCCGCCGCTTACTATTATGGGGATTAAAGCGGCAACCGCAGCTTTGGTTATGGCGTCAAGACACAAATAATCTGCCAAAATCAGCCAGCCGAACCACAAAGCGCCGATCACAACACCGATTAACGGAAAAAAGCAAACGGCGTATTTCATATTTTTTTCGTCCCATTCGATTTTCGGCATGGGGATTTTGGAATAAGTTGAAAAGGCGGTAATTAAAGATTTTATAACTGCCATGGTAAATCTCCTTTGCGGAAAACGGGAATTGCGTAAACGGCCTCAATGAAAACATCGGATATTTCTGCCAAAAATTCGTTGATTTTGCCCAGCGTTTTAATATAATCAAGAGTTGTTTGGTCATATGGCAAGCCATCGGCGAAAACCTCGTTGGTGATAATTATTAAGTTTCGGTTCGCCGCCGCAATGTCTCTGACGGCTTGGCAAATATTTTCTTTTGCCAAAGCAAGACCGCAGCCGTTTTCGGCAAAAATTTCATTGGCAGTCAAGTTGGACATACATTCCAGCATAATCGTCGAATCGGGCGGAATTTGGCATTTTTCCAAAGCTACGGACGCCTCAACGGTTATAAAATTTTTGTCTGCCCGCATAGCGCGGTGCCTGGCAATTCGCTTTGCCGCCTCTTTGCCGAAAGACTCCATAGTGGCAATGTAATATTTTATCTGCGGCTCCAGCTTTTGGGAAATTTTTTCACCCATCGCCGATTTGCCGCTGCCGCTGCCGCCGCTTATTGTAATAATCATAATAATGCTTCCTGTTATCAATATCAACTCTGCAACATCAAATTTATAAATCTCAGAGAAATTACCTCTGCAGTACTGAAAATAACGGCAGCTGCCAAAGCGGTTGTACCTATGATTTCTAACAGGTCAGAGAGTTCTCGCTGATTTTTAAATTGTTTTATGGTTTTTGGTAATGACCCAAGCAAAATAAAAAAGAAATCCAAAGCAACCAATAATATATCAATGTAATTCAGCTTCTTTCTTTTGCATGCATATTTATATAAATAAAAATTTATTTTGTTTCAAAATGCTGATACGCCTCAATGTTGGAATCAGCGAAAGTGTTATTTTGACTGTAAACCGCCAGCGCCATATCCAAAAGCGGGAAAAATGCCACGGCTCCCGTGCCTTCGCCCAAGGACATCTCAGCATGGATAATCGGCGTCAGACCCAGCTCGGCAATGAGCATTTGGCTGGCAGGCTCCTTGCTGATATGAGAAGACATAATATAAGGCTTGACAGCAGGCGCTAAACGGCAGGCAGTCAACGCCGCCGCATAGGATATAAAGCCGTCCAGAACCACGGGGATACGATGTACCGCACAGCCTATAATGACGCCAACTAATCCTGCTATATCGAATCCGCCCAAAGCCGCCAAAACACTCAGAGGGTCATCGGGATTAGGCTTATGGAGCTTGATAGCATTCTCAATAACCTGAATTTTTCTTTGAACACCTGCTTTGGAAAGACCTGCACCCGGTCCCGTAACCTCCGCAACGGGTTTGTTCAGGAACACTGCCGTCAAAACACTGCTGGTAGTAGTGTTGCCGATCCCCATTTCGCCCAAACCGATAATTTTATAATCCCGCGCCTTTAAATCAGCAACAATTTCAATACCGACCGCAATGGCATGTTCCGCCTGCTCCACAGTCATGGCAGGCTCTTTGGCGAAGTTCTTGGTACCTTTGGCAATTTTGCGGTTAATAATGTTGGTGTTGTGCAAATCGGAAGCCACGCCAATATCAACCGTAAAAACATCGGTGTTGGAAAATTTTCCCATAACGTTGACATTGGCAATACCTGCCGCCATGTTTTCGGTAACAATAGCAGTAACGCTGTTGTCGGTTTGAGTAACGCCCTCCGCAATAACACCGTTGTCGGCACACATGGCGACAACCGCCTTTTTATCCAAATTCACCTGCTCGGTTTCGGCAACAGCCCCAATTTTTATAATAGCTTTTTCCAAAAGCCCCAGACTGTCCAGCGGCTTTGTGATGTTATCCCAATGCTTTTGGCAAATGCCCGCCCATTCCTTTTTCAAAGGCTGAATTTTGTCAATTTCATCATAAATCGTCATAGTCCATTCCTTGCTGTCAGTTAAATATTTTTCAAGTCAATTTTTAAGATAAACAGCCTCAGCAGTTCCTTTATATACATATTTAGTATACCACCAAGAACCTTTTCTTGCAAACGAAAAAACAATTGTAGAAGAATTTGTTAGAAATAATTATGCTACGTTTTCCATCTTCCATAGAAATAGACCCAGTAAGCAATTTAGCCGCCACCCCAGGTCCACAACCTGGTGCGACTAATAGCAAACTGAGCCTATTTAATCAAAATATACAACAAAATACTAAAAATGTCAATACAGGCAATCGGCAGTATGTCAACACCCAAAATAACGAAAAAACTAACAAGGGCAGTACAGGTGGCAAATGAACAGTAACAGTAAAAATAGTTTTCCCATCCCCAAAACTTATCAAGCTCCACACCAAAATCTCCGCAAATTTCCAACCCCGGCACCATCAACCATCAACCAT
>JAHZFN010000029.1 GCA_019421315.1 Peptococcaceae bacterium
GAATACCCCGCATTTTCAACATTTTGCTCAAAAGCTCGGATTTTTCGATGGAAATTGTACCGACCAAAACAGGCTGTCCCATTTCATGGCGGCGGATAATATCTTCCACAACAGCGTTGAATTTGCCGTGCTCCGTGCTGTAAACAATGTCTTTCATATCCACACGCTGCAACGGTTTGTTGGTGGGGATTGCCACAACGTCCAATCCGTAAATTGCACGGAACTCGTCTTCTTCGGTCATGGCTGTACCTGTCATACCGGCAATTTTTTGATACATTTTAAAATAGTTCTGGAATGTGATTGTTGCCAAAGTTTGGCTTTCACGGGCAATCTGCACGCCTTCTTTGGCTTCGATTGCCTGGTGCAGACCTTCGTTGTAGCGGCGGCCGAACATCAGACGACCCGTAAATTCATCAACAATGATAACTTCGCCGTCTTTAACAACGTAATCACGGTCACGCTTAAAGATATATTCGGCTTTCAAAGCCTGCTGAACATAGTGGTTGATTTCCGTATTGGCGTTATCATAGAGGTTTTCCACACCGATCAGCTGTTCAACCTTGGCAACGCCGTCTTCTGTCAGCATAACAACACGCAGTTTTTCGTCTATGGTATAATCCTCTTCAGCTTTCAAGCGTCTTACCACATTCGCCATTTGATAATAGCGTTCGGTGGGTTTGCTGGAAGGGCCGCTGATAATCAAAGGTGTTCTGGCTTCGTCGATCAAAATACTGTCCACTTCGTCGACGATGGCATAATGGAGCTTTCTCTGAACCAGATTTTCGGGGCGAACCGCCATATTATCTCGCAGATAGTCAAAACCGAATTCGTTATTTGTGCCGTAAGTAATATCGGCATTGTACTGCAATTTTTTTTCTGTGGGTTTAACGCCGTGCACAATCAAACCGACGTTCATTCCCAAAAATTTGTAGACCTGACCCATCCATTCGCTGTCACGGCTTGCCAAATAGTCGTTGACCGTGATAACATGAACGCCTTTTCCTGTCAGCGCATTGAGATAAACGGGGCAAGTGGCAACCAAAGTTTTACCTTCACCTGTTTTCATTTCGGCAATGCGGCCGTCATGCAAAACCAAACCGCCCAAAAGCTGAACGTCAAAATGGCGCATACCCAAAACACGCTTGGAGGCTTCACGGACAACGGCAAAGGCTTCGTTCATAAAATCACTCAAAGAGCCGCCGTTTGCCAAAATTTGTTTATACTCAACTGTTTTGGCAGCCAATTCAGCATCGGAAAGCGCCGCCACACTCGGTTCCAGTTCGTTAATTCTGCCCACTAATTTTTCGTATTTTTTGACTTCCTTGGCGTTGCCGTCAAAGAAATTTTTAATAAAACCCATGCTTATTGTTTCCTCCTAAAATAATTTAATGAAATTCCACATACACATTACAACAGCAAACTTCATACAAAAAACAATATACAAATTATGCCAAAGCACAAATATTTATATTCAACAAATCAATCGGTTTTACCTGCATTTTTATTGATAATAATTAAAGATTTTGCGTTTTCCGCAAAAAAATTATTACTTAATTTTAATAATTTTTTATAATATTTATAAAGATTCTTTCAGCGCCGCTTCGGGCAAATCTATTTCCGTTATATCGTCCTGCAAAAACAGCTCTTCCTCCTCAATCACCGTTTTGTCGGCAATTTTGCTTTCCGGCAGTTTAACATATGTTATTTCCGCCGAAGCGCAGGCTTCGCCGTTCGGCAAATAAATTTCGCCGGTTCCCGTAAAAGCTCGGCTGCGGTTTTTAACAATTCTGCCCACGCATTTCAATTCAACGTTCAAAGGCGTCGGTTTGTGATACTGCACCCGCATATCAACCGTAACCGCCCAAGCGTCGGGTTCATAGCATTTAACTGCCCTGCCGATTGTTTCGTCCAGAATACCGCTGATTATGCCGCCGTGAGCCCGTCCCGGATAGCTTTGGTGTTCATCATGAAATGTAAAAATCGAGCAGCACATATTATGTTCCAATTCGTAAAATTGAGTTTTCACGGAAAAAGGGTTTTCCATGCCGCAGATCATGCATTGGCGATAGTTCTTGGCTTTTCTTAAAACTTTGTATTTCAAAATAATACCTCCAAAACAGTTCTATTTTACCATTCATAACTATTATATATCAAAATCAAGATAAAAACAATTAAAATCACGCTTTATCCGCAAGAAAATCCTTTTCATAAGCCTCCCGATAATATTAAATATATTTAAATTATTAGAAAAAACTTTTAAATATGTATAAAAAGTGAAACATTTAAAAGTTTTGCAAATACTGTTCTGCCTGCGCTTAAATCATTATAAATCCCGTTCGGAACGCTCTTAAATTAATTTTTGGCTTGCAAAACAAGTCTTTTAATTATATAATATAAATTGTTAGAATATATTCTTTAGAGAATTATTGTGAATTTTGCAGAAAACAGCAGCAAATTTACTGTCTGCAAATCCGTCTTTATTTAAAACAGAAAATCAGCATCAGCTTAAAATACTTAAACTATATTTATATAAAGGAGATTTTTATTTTATGTGTGGTATCGTAGGTTATGTTGGGAGCAACGAAGCAGCTCCCATTCTTTTGGAAGGCTTGAAAAAATTGGAATACCGCGGCTATGACTCTGCCGGTGTTGCCATCTACAATAACGGCTCCATCGACATTGCCAAAGCCAAAGGCGAACTGAAAAATTTATGCGAATTAATTCATGACGGCGCCGATATGCACGGCACAATGGGCATAGGTCATACCCGCTGGGCAACCCACGGAGCCCCCTCCGACATCAACGCCCACCCTCAAATCAGCAAATCCGGTCGCTTTGCCGTTGTTCATAACGGCATTATCGAAAACTATGCCAAGTTAAAAGATATGCTGAAAAGCGAAGGTTATAATTTCGTTTCGGAAACCGACACAGAGGTTATCGCTCACTTGGTTGAATATCTTTACAACGGCGATTTGGTGGACACCGTTATTCAGGTTATCATGCGTTTGGAAGGTTCCTATGCTCTGGGCGTTTTGAGCGCAGACGAACCCGACAGCTTTGTCGCTGTCCGCAAAGACAGTCCTTTGATTGCGGGAATCGGCGAAGGCGAAAATTTTGTGGCGTCCGACATCACCTCCCTCAGCAAGCACACCAGAAACATTTACTATCTGGAAAATGACGAAATTGTGCATTTGACAAAAGACAAAATTACCGTTTATGACCTTAATCACAAGGTAATTGATAAAAAAGTTGATTATGTTGACTGGGACGCCGATGCTGCCGAAAAAGGCGGCTACGAACACTTTATGTTCAAGGAAATTATGGAACAGCCCAAAGCGCTGGCCAACACCATCAGCCCCAGAATTAAAGACGGCGAAATTGTTTTGGATGATTTTCATCTGACAAAAGAAAAAATCGAAAGCTTTAGAAAAATTTATATCGTTGCCTGCGGATCTTCTTATCATGTTGCCTGCGTCGGCAAATATATCATTGAAAAAATGACCAGAATTTCGGTAGAAGTTGATATTGCGTCGGAATTCCAATACAGAGATCCAATTATCGACGAACATACTCTGATGATTGTCATCTCCCAAAGCGGCACAACGGCTGACACCATCACCGCAATGCGCAAAGCCAAAGCACAGGGTGCCCATATCTTGGCAATCGTCAACGTTATAGGCAGCGTTATTGCCAAAGAAGCCGACGATGTTCTTTACACATGGGCAGGTCCTGAAATTGCCGTTGCTACAACCAAAGCATACAGCACCCAGCTTTCCGTTATTTATCTGCTGGCAATCAAAATGGCTGAATTAACAGGCAAAATTTCTTTCAACGAAAGAAAAACTCTGGTTAAAGCCTTGGAAGAATTGCCGCAACAGGTTAAAAAATCCATGGAAAATCTGGAATATATTCAAAAAACCGCTTCTCAGTACTACAACCGCAAAAACATCTTTTTCATCGGCAGAAACCTGGATTATGCGGTATCCATGGAGGGCAGCCTGAAATTAAAGGAAATTTCCTATATTCATTCCGAAGCCTATGCCGGCGGCGAACTGAAGCACGGTACAATTTCTTTGATTGAGGACGGCACATTGGTTGTGGTTCTCGCCACATACGCCCCTCTGGTTGACAAAATTGTCAGCAATTTGGAAGAAGTTAAAGCGCGCGGCGCCTCCATTTTGGCGGTTACAACAGAAGATGAAAAACGTCTGGATCCTGTTTCCGACTATATTTTCTATGTTCCAAAAACCGAAGAAATTTTGCAGCCTTCCCTGACGGTTATTCCATTGCAGCTTTTCGCCTACTACATGGCGGCTTTGAACGGCTGCAGCATTGATAAACCGAGAAATTTGGCAAAATCCGTAACGGTTGAATAATAATATACTCTGACATAAAAACAACAAAGCCGTTCATTTGGAACGGCTTTTGTTTTATAATTATATATTTTGTTTTTGTTGGCATGGAATTTAACCAAAACAATAAATATTTCCATAGTCAGCTATAAAAAACATTTATTAGACCGCAAAAACCGTCAATGCTATAATTTTAATTAACAGCAGAAATAAAATTTTTAAATATGTATTTTCAGATGCTTTACGGGAGACAGAAATATATGTACAGCTTAGGAATAGATTCCGGTTCATCAGGAACCAAAGCCGTCCTTTTCGACGGTAAAAATATTGCGGCAAAGCAAATTTTGCCGACGGGCGCCAACCCCAAACAAACCATTGAGAAAATTTATCAAAATTTTGCCGATTACAACATTGGCTACATCATCAGCACAGGCTACGGCAGAAATCTGCTGGAACAGGCGGACAAACGCATTACGGAAATCACCTGCCACGCCAGAGGTGCCGCCTTTTTGCATCCTCAAACCGGCAAAATAATCGACGTCGGCGGTCAGGATTCAAAGGTAATTGAACTCAACGCCGACCTACAGGTTGAAGATTTTTTGATGAATGACAAATGCGCCGCAGGTACAGGGCGTTTTATCGAAAATGTTCTCCACAAAGTGGAACAGCCGTTGGCAAATCTCGATCAATTCACCGAGGGCAAAACTCCCATTAAAATCAACAGCATGTGCGCTGTTTTTGCCGAAAGCGAAATAATCAGCCTTTTGGCGCAGGGCAACGATCCGGGTGATATTGTGCTGGGAGTTATAGACTCCGTTTGCCAGCGTGTCGCTTCTTTCGCCCGTCAGCTGAAAAACAACAGCGGCGACATTTTCTTTTCAGGCGGCTTGGCAAAGTCGAAAGTTTTTCATAAAAGACTGGAAAATTATTTAAAAGAACCCGTTTTTACTCATGAACTTTCTCAATATGCAGGAGCCATCGGCGCCGCCGTCATTGCCTACGAAAAAATGACAGCTAAATAAAAGTCAAATAAAATCAATATAAAAATAACCTGATAATTTATTATCAGGTTATTTTGTATGTATATTATATTAAAATATATTAAAATTATATTAAAACTCCACAACATCGCCGACACCGATATAAGCAATGCTGTTTTTCATAGCATCTTTTAACATCCGATAAGGTTCATTGCCTGTGCAATGGCAGGTATA
>JAHZFN010000281.1 GCA_019421315.1 Peptococcaceae bacterium
AAAAGATTATGTCGGCACAGTTACAGGCATGGCATGGACTGCCGTTGGCGGCGTAACTCTGACTGTTGAGGCTCAGACTATGCCGGGCAAAGGTCAGCTTATTCTCACAGGTCAGTTGGGCGACGTTATGAAAGAAAGCGCCAGAACAGGCTGGACGTTTCTGCGTTCCATGAGCAAAGAACTGAATATCCCTGAAGATATTAACACAACCACCGATATTCATATCCATGTTCCCGAAGGCGCAACACCGAAGGACGGACCATCGGCGGGCATTACCATGGCGACGGCTTTGGCGTCGATTTTTACAAAAAGGCCCGTTCGTCATGACGTTGCGATGACGGGGGAAATTACCCTGCGGGGCAGAGTTTTGCCCATCGGCGGTGTTAAGGAAAAGGTTTTGGCGGCGCACCGCAGCGGTATCAAAACCGTAATTTTGCCGATGGACAACAAAAAGGATATTGAGGAAATCCCCGCCTCTGTCCGCCGCAAGCTGGATATTAAGCTGGTGGAAACCTTGCCTGAGGTTTTGGAAATTGCCCTTTTGCCAAAGGCGGAAAAATAATAATAAAATAAATAATATAAAATAATAAAAAAGCTCCGCTCGATTTTCGGGCGGAGCAAAAATCAAATTTGCTATTTAAGACAGTACATAAAAGGAAATGACGGTGCAAAAAATGAAAATCAAAAATCCTCAGTATTTGCAGACAGCGGTAAAGCCTGAGCAATATCCCGAAAAAGCCTTGCCTGCCATTACTTTTTTGGGACGTTCCAATGTGGGAAAAAGTTCTCTTATTAACACCTTGACCAACCGTAAAAATTTGGCGCGTACCAGCAGTCAGCCCGGGAAAACCAGAACCATCAATTTTTACGATATGGACGGTGTTTGGTATCTGGTTGACCTGCCCGGGTACGGCTATGCCAAGGTTTCCCGTGACGAAAGGAATAATTGGAAACGCATGATTGAGCTTTACATGAACAAGTATGAAGGCGAAAAGTTTTATTTGCAGCTGGTGGACATTCGCCATGCGCCATCAGCCAAGGATGTGGAAATGTGGAATTGGCTGGTGGAAAGGG
>JAHZFN010000282.1 GCA_019421315.1 Peptococcaceae bacterium
CGTAATTTGAGAAAAGCAGCAGTTGCAACTTCTGCCGATTTCAAAAGAATCAAAGCTGTATTGCCTTATAAGTAAGATTTAATTTAGTATTAGGAGAAAGAGAGGTTTTAAATAATGACAAGAGTTAAAAAAGGCTATAATAAACATCGCCGTCACAATAAAGTTTTAAAATTTACTAAAGGTTACCGTGCATCCAACTCCAAATTGTACAGAGTTGCCAATGAGCAAATGCTCCATTCTTTGTACTATTCCTTTGCACATCGCCGCAAAAAGAAGGGTGATTTCCGCAAACTTTGGATCACCAGAATCAATGCTGCTGCCAGAATGAACGACATCTCTTACAGCCGCATGATGGACGGTTTGAAAAAAGCCAATGTAAACATCAACCGTAAGGTATTGGCTGATTTGGCAGTAAACGATGCCGAAGCATTTGCAGCATTGTGCCAAACCGCAAAAGCTGCTCTGCAACTGCAATAGTTCTATTGCGTTAATAAAAGAGCAATTTGTTACGAAAGCAAAAACAGCCGCAAATTTCTGCGGCTGTTTTCTTTAATTTATATATTTTTTTTTGAAGTAATTAACGGGCAAAAATTTGGCTACGGACGGTGCAGTTATGAAAGATGTAATCACTTCCAAGGATAATAAGTATATCAAGCTGGTAAGAAGCTTGGACAAGAAGAAATACCGCACCAAAGAGGGGCTTTTTGTGGCGGAGGGCGCCAGAAACTGCTTTGAAGCGGTGGTTTCCGAGGCAGATGTGCCGTGTATTCTGGTTAAGCAGTCTAAATATACCAATCGGGAAGTTGTTAAGGTTTTGTCGGCAGTCGAGGAAGCAAAAACGACTGTTATGGCTGTTGAGGATAAGGTTTTTGATTCTGCCTGCCACACTGAAGAAAGCCAGGGTATTATGGCTTTGGTTAAAATTGCCAAGTTGGATGTTGAAAGCTTTGCTTTAGCTGTTCAGGGCAAGCAGATTGTTGTTCTGGACGGTTTGCAGGATCCCGGAAATATGGGAACAATTCTGCGTACTGCCTGGGCGGCAGGCTTGGGCGGCATTGTTTCCGTTAATAATTCAGCGGATGTTTATAATCCTAAGGTAGTGCGTTCTGCCATGGGTGCTGTTTACCATCTTCCTGTTTTGCGCCTTGATAACGCTGCGGCAGTGGAATTTTTGGCAGCCAACGGTTACAGTCTGACCGTTGCCGATGCGGGCGGCGATGATTACCGAAAATTTGAGGCGGATGATAAAAAAATTGCCTGGCTTTTGGGCAGCGAGGGCAGCGGCGTCAGCGATTTTTGGCGGCAGAGGGCGGAAAACGTGGTTTCCGTACCGATGGCAGAAGGCGTGGAAAGCTTAAATGTGGCTGTTGCCGCAGGCATCTTGTTTTTCAGCCGGGCGAAGCTGTAATTAACCGTCGGCAATTTCGGTGTTTTTCGACAAAAATACTGCTAAACTTACTTTAATTTGCGTTTATATCACTTGCAAGGCTTTTTGGTATATGCTATAATATTTTTATGGTTAATATGTTTGGTTGAATATTTTTGCGAAAGGTTGTTGCTTTATGCTTATGCCTGCCGAAGTTTTGTGGAAATTGTTTGAAAATATCGGTTCTGTTTCAGCTTACGTTTGTTACAGACAATATGTAAACGATCATATGCAGTAATATTTAAATAAGTAATATTTAATAAATATATTTAATAATATTTTTCATAATAATTAAATTTTTATAATTAAATTCTGAGAACGAGAGAGTACGGCGTTGCTTTGCTTTGCAGAGAGTGGTGGAGGCTGTGAACACCATAAGCAGGCAGTGCGGGAAGTTCACTCGGGAGAAGCTGTTTTGAAAGTGAAGTTTTAAAACAAATTTTGAAAAAAGTAGGAACAGCCGGAGTTTTCTCCGTTATTAAAAAAATGAGATAATGCAGCGGTCTGCTTGTTTCGGCGTGAGCAAACAAGGGGCGGTATGCATTAAATTAGGGTGGTAACGCGGTCTTTCGTCCCTTGGGGTGAAAGGCTTTTTTAATGCCGTTTTTTATGTAATTAAATTTAAATGATACAGATAAATGAAAAGATAGGAAATAAGAAGGAGAGTCAGACGATGCTTGACAAACTTAAAGAAATTAAGGCTTCCATGGAAAAAGAAATTGCCGAAGCCAAAACAGCCCAGCAAATTCAAGAGCTGAAAGTTAAATATTTGGGCAAAAAAGGTTCTTTGTCCGAAATTAACAAATCTATGAAAACACTTTCTGCCGATTTGAAACCGAAGGTTGGTAAAATGGTTACCGACGTTCGCAAAGGCTTTGAAAGTGCCATGGCAGAAAAACTGGAAGATTTGAATAGAATTGCTTTGCAGAAACAACTGGAAAACGAAACTCTGGATGTTACATTGCCCGGCAAAGCGGTTGACCTTGGCAGCCGCCATCCCGTAACCATGGTAATCGAAGAAATCAAAGAAATTTTCCTCGGCATGGGTTATTCTGTTGGCGAAGGTCCCCAGGTTGAACTTGACTACTATAACTTTGAAAGGCTTAATTTGGCGAAAGATCACCCTGCCAGAGATATGCAGGATTCTTTCTATATCAACCCCAGCGTACTTTTGAGAACCCATACTTCTCCCGTTCAGGCAAGAACCATGGACAAGCTTTATCCTCAGCTGCCCATTAAGGTTATTTGCCCCGGTGTTGTTTATCGCCGTGATGATGACGCAACCCATTCTCCCATGTTCCATCAGGTGGAAGGTCTTGTGATCGGTGAAAACATTTCTTTGGCGGATTTGAAAGGCACACTTTTGAATTTTGCAAAACAGATGTTTGGCGAAGAACGAGAAATTCGTCTGCGCCCCAGCTATTTCCCGTTCACCGAACCCAGCTGCGAAGTTGATATTTCCTGTATGATGTGCGGCGGCGAGGGCTGTCGTTTATGCAAGGATACAGGTTGGATTGAAATTCTCGGTTCAGGCGTGGTTCATCCCAATGTTTTGCGCATGAGCGGCTATGACCCGGAAAAAGTTACAGGTTTTGCTTTCGGTATGGGCGTGGAAAGAATTGCCATGCTGAAATACGGCATTGACGACATGAGAGTTTTGTTTGAAAACGATGTTCGTTTCCTGAAACAGTTCAAATAAAAAAAGATTAGATTAACGACAATAAAAAAGTTAAGCGATTTTTTACGGAGGATAAAATAATGTTAGTTTCATATAAATGGCTGCAGGAATATGTGGATATTAATGTTGATCCGCAGACCCTGGGCGATAAATTAACCATGGCAGGTATTTGCGTAGATTTGGTTACCGAACCTTGGAAAGATATTTATAATATTATGTGCGGTAAAATCAAAGCCATAGATAAACATCCCGATGCCGACAAGCTTGTTGTCTGCCATCTTTACATGGGCCCCGATTACAAGGAATATTTGGATGAGGACGGTTTGCTGCAAATTGTTACAGGCGCAAAAAATGTTAAGGTTGGCGATACCGTTCCCGTTGCCATTCACGGTTCTGCCGTTGCGGGCGGCAAAATCAAAAAATCCAAGCTGCGCGGCGTGCCGTCTTACGGTATGCTTTGTTCCAAAAATGAGCTTTTGGTGGAAATGAATCCTGATGATGAAAACGGTATTTGGATTTTGCCCGATGAAATTCCCGCAGGCGCCGATATCAAAAAGGAATTTATGCTGGACGATGCTGTTTTGGATATTGACTTGACACCGAACCGCTCCGATTGCCTGAGTATTATTAATGTTGCCAGAGAAGTCAGCGCCGTTTTGGGAACGGATATGCATTTGCCAAAGGTTGAAATTACCGAAACTGCCGAAAAAGTTGAAGATTTGGCAAAAATCAGCGTTATCGATAAGGACCTTTGCCCCAGATACACAGGCAGAGTTATCAAAAATATCAAAAAAGGTCAATCTCCTTACTGGATGCAGCATTATTTGATATTTTTGATAA
>JAHZFN010000283.1 GCA_019421315.1 Peptococcaceae bacterium
AACCGCTGCCGCTCATCTCGAAACCCCCCAGCTCGTTGGTGGAACCGAAACGATTTTTGATGGCACGCAAAAGCCGCAGACTGCTTATTCTTTCCCCCTCAAAATACAAAACGGTATCCACCATGTGTTCCAAAACTCTGGGTCCTGCCAAAGTACCCTCTTTGGTCACATGACCCACCAAAATAACGGTAATTCCCGTGTCCTTTGCCAAACGCAAAAGCTCCGAACCGCACTGCCGAACCTGAGAAACACTGCCCGGCGCCGCCGAAATTTCCGGCAGAAAAACTGTCTGGATAGAGTCCACAATCAAAAGCTTGCAGTTCTGCTTTTTGGCGTGTTTCAAAATCATATCCAAATTATTTTCCGTCAGCAGCCACAAATCATCTGAAACCGCTCCCAGTCGTTCGGCTCGCATTCTGACTTGGGCGGAGCTTTCCTCACCGCTGACATAAAGAACACTGCCTTGGTTTTGGCTAACCTTCAACGCCAGCTGCAGCAATATTGTGCTTTTGCCGATGCCGGGCTCACCGCCCAAAAGCACAAAGGAACCGGGAACCAAACCGCCGCCCAAAACGTTATCCAGCTCGTCAATGCCCACCTTAAAACGTTCAACACTGCTTAAATCCACCTTGTTCATAGGCAAAGGCGCATTGTTTTCCGAACTGACCATAATTCCTTTATGCTTAGCAGGCACAACAGGCTCAGGCAATTCCTCCACAAAGGAATTCCAAGCGCCGCAAACAGTACATCTGCCCTGCCATTTGTAGGCTTTGGCACCGCACTCCTGACAAACAAAAATTGATTTTTGCTTCATAAATCCTCCGCTTTTTTTTGTTATATTTCTTGATTAATTGCATTAAATTCTTGATTTCCGCCGCAAATCACTCTGCGGCAAAAGCAATGCCGTTCGCCTCGGCATAACGCTGTGCAAAAGAATTTGCAGTCCCGTAAACAGTCAGCTTTTCACAGCCGTCAAAAGCCTTATCACCGATTTCACAAACCGATTCGGGAATATGAATTTCCGCCAAATCAACACAGCCAAGAAAAGCGTAACGCCCAATTTCCTTTAAGCCCTGCGGCAAAAATATCTTTGCCAACGCAGTGCAATCCCGAAAACAGGAATCGCCGATTTTGACTATGCCCTCGGCAAAGGTAACCTCCGACAAAGCGGAGCAGGCGCAAAAAGCAAAGCCGCCCAATGTCTCAACGGCAGATATCTTTACGCTCCGCAAAGCACCGCAGCCCTCAAAGGCGCACCAAGCCAGCTTCCGCAGATTTTGCGGCAATTTAACCGATGCCAGGCTCTGGCAATAACGAAAGGCATAATCATTGATATTTTCAACGCTTTCGGGAATTGTTATTTCCGTCAAATCTTCACAGCGGCAGAAAGCATATTCGCCGATTTCTTTTAAGCCCTCGTTCAGCTTAACATCCGCCAAAAAGCGGCATTCTGCAAAGGCATAAGCCCCGACCGCCGCCACCCCGGACGGCAGACTGACCGCAGTCAGGTATCTGCAGCCCGAAAAAGCATTCTGACCGATTTTTTCCAACGACAACGGTATATTTATCTCCTCCAGATTTTCGCAGTCCTTAAAGGCGAAATCGCCGATTTTCCGCAGACCGTTTGGCAAAACAATTTTTTTCAGCTGACGGCAGCCGAAAAACGTACCCCAGCCCAATTCTTCAATGCCCTGCGGCAAAATAATTGTCTGTGTATAATAGCTTTCTTTAAAAGCCGTATCGGCAATTTCCGTAATACCGACGGGAACCGTAACCTCCGCCGCCTTGCCCGTATACAGCCGCAAAACACCGTTTTCCGTAACAAAATCATCTTGGGGACAGTTTTTCGTCTGTAAATTTGTCATCTGCAATCCTCCTTACCGCCTACCGCAAATAAAATATTCTTATTAATATATGTAAATTATACTACTACCCAACAGGCAAATCAATATTAACCGCAGTAAACAACCAAAATCAAAATCTTTTGGTTTGAGCAGGCAGTTTATTTTAAATGTTTCCCAATAAATAAATGGAACTTCCGTGTTTATATGTGCTTAATACACCATTTCCATACTTAATTTCATATATACCCATCTGTTTTGTCGAATTTCTCCCTTGTATATTCTAAAATTTTCTTGCCAATGCTTGGACACCTCCCTTGTTATAATTTGTTATAATTTGGTTGGCGAACCGAATTTATTATAGCATTGGAGGTTATTTTTTTATGCAATACATTTGCCATGCTTTTTTTGTACCTGCCTATCGGGTATTTTTTTATCTATTTTATCTATTTTTATCTATTTTTATCTATTTTTATCTATTTCTATCTATAATCATACAAACATACAAAAATGCGTATTCGGCTTATAACCGAATACGCATTTTCTTTAATATTCTTGCTTTTTAATACTCTTATTTTTTAATATTCTTTTAATTTTTCAATGACAGGCTGCAGCCAATCGCCCGTTGCATCTTCGATGGTTCCGTTGTCACAGGCTTCTGCCAAAGGCGGCATAATGGGCATTTTTGCCAAAATGCTCAAATCATGACGGAAAGCGGCTTCGTCTGTTTTGCCTTCGCCGAAAATATAGATTTTTTTGCCGCAGTCGGGGCATTCCACATAGCTCATATTTTCAACAATGCCGACAATGGGAACATCCAGCTTTTCTGCCATTTTGACCGCTTTTTCCACAACCATGGAAACCAATTCCTGGGGAGACGTTACAATAATCAAACCGTCCAAAGGCAAGGACTGGAAAACAGTCAATGCAATATCGCCTGTTCCCGGCGGCATATCAATGAACATATAGTCAATATCCTGCCAAATAACCTCCGTCCAGAATTGGCACAAAGTACCGGTAATAACGGGACCGCGCCAAATCACAGGGTCGGTTTCATCCTCCAGCAAAAGGTTTAAAGACACAACCTCAATACCTGTTTTGGTTTTAACGGGAAGAAGACCGTCTTGGTTCTGCATCAAAGGACCTGTAATGCCAAAAGCCTTGGGAATGGAAGGGCCTGTTATGTCAGCATCCAAAATTGCGGTTTTCAAACCGTTCCTTTGAGCCAAAACGGCAAGCTGTTCGGTAATCATGGATTTACCGACACCGCCTTTACCGCTCAAAACGCCGAACACCTTTTTCACTTTACTTTTGGGGTTAGGATCCAACAACAAGCTTTTGGGATCTCTTTCACCGCAGCTTTCGCCGCAGCTCTTGCAGTCATGGTTACAATCACTCATTTTTTATACCTCTCATCATACAATATAATTTTAAACAAATACCATTATTAATACCTATATTAAAGCCTTAGGTCAATACAACCGAATATAACCTATAATGCCATTTTACCGCAATTAAGCAAATATGGCAAGACTTAACGGCAAATATAAAAATTTTACTCTGTCAAACCGTCAACAGCGGCAATTTTTTCAAAAACCTCCTTTGCCACAACACCTGCATCGGCGCCGCCCGACTCGCCGTTTTCATCATAAACGGCAATCGCATACTTGGGTTCGTCCGACGGCATAAAGCCCGCAAACCAAACGCCCTCATTTTGGGTGGTGCCTGTTTTGCCTGCAATTTCCACAATACTGCTGTTCACAGGCTTGCCGGTACCGCTTGTTACAGCCAACCGCAGATATTGCCGCAGCGTCGCCGTAATTTCATCATCAATCACCTTTCTCGGTTCTGCACAGGAAAATTCCTTTATATATTTACCGTCCTCCGTTAAAATTCCTTTTACCAAACGGGGCGTAACAACGTTGCCGCCGTTGGCGACGGTACACATAAGCTGCGCCACCAGCAAAGGCGAAAGACGAACGCCTTTTTCGCCGATGGAAACATTGGCTACGTCCGCCTCCGCCCGAACATCAAAGGCAATATTATCGGGCAGGGATTTAACATTATAGCCGATAATTTTTTGTTCGCCCAAGCCCAGATTATAAGCGTAATCCATGATGGTTCTGCCGCCCAGCCGCTGACCGAGGTTCACAAAATACGGATTGCAGGAATTTGCCAAAGCACTTTGCAGGTTTTCCTTGCCATGCCCCGTCTCTTCCCAACAGCCGACTTTATGCCCGCCGCCCAAGGTTATTGAACCGTTGCAGAAAAAGCTTTGACTGCAATCAATATTTTCATCGAAAGCCGCCAAAACCAAAACTGTTTTGAAAACAGAGGCGGGCGGATAATAAGCAAAGGCTTTGTTGATGTAA
>JAHZFN010000284.1 GCA_019421315.1 Peptococcaceae bacterium
GAGTGCAACCTTGCCAAGGTTGAAGTCGAGGGTTCGAATCCCTTTGCCCGCTCCACTGAAATGACTCAGGTCGAACGGCTTGAGTCATTTTCTTTGCTGATAAGGTCTGCGTTCGGGCGGTGTTGGTTTCGAAGAATTTTTTTGAATTTCATATTTTATGCGGGTATAACTCAGTGGTAGAGTGCAACCTTGCCAAGGTTGAAGTCGAGGGTTCGAATCCCTTTGCCCGCTCCACTGAAATGACTCAGGTCGAACGGCTTGAGTCATTTTCTTTGCTGATAAGGTCTGCGTTCGGGCGGTGTTGGTTTCGAAGAATTTTTTTGAATTTCATATTTTATGCGGGTATAACTCAGTGGTAGAGTGCAACCTTGCCAAGGTTGAAGTCGAGGGTTCGAATCCCTTTGCCCGCTCCATATTAAAGCTTATGATTAACCGTTAAACAATTGTGTTTAACGGTTTTTTTGTATTTGAGGATTTTAGAGTAAAAAATAAAATAATTATTAAGCAGCGTTTGTGTGGTTTTCTTTAGTTATAATAATGATTAAATGATTTATAAATGAAATTTATATGTTGTTGAAAACCAATAAAAAAAATTGATTTTACTATTGTTGTTTTTTATGATATATTGTCATATGGTGTTGTAGTTTTTGAATTTTGAAAATTGACGGTTAGCTCAGGAGTATTACTGCTAATTGCTGCTTTCATTTCTTTATATATAATAACCATGTAAGCAAGGCTTATTTTTAATAAATAATAGTATTTTGCAGTGCAGTTTTTATATTATGTGAAAGCTTATTTTCACATATATATTTTACTTTAATATATATCTTGTTTAAGTATAATGGTGTTCTTTATTAAATTCCTTTATTATTGAATTATTGATAACTGAATCCATTAAAGAACGTTTTAAAGAACGTTTAATAAAAACAGTTGTTGTTTTACGTCATACATAAATTTATTTAGTTTAGTATAAATTTTGAATTATTTTTAAATCGTAATTTTGGAGGTTTGAAATGCTGGATGTTGTAATGAAAAATCTGCAGTTCTCGTATTCGGACGAACCCGACCGTTTGATTTTGGGCGGCGTTGACTATGTTGCCGAAAAAGGCGATTTTGTTTGTCTTCTCGGTCAGTCCGGCTGCGGTAAAAGTACTCTTTTGCGTTTGATTGCAGGGTTGGAAAAATCCAATCCCGAACAGCTGTTGGTTGACGGCAAGCCTGTTACCGGTCCCAGTTTGGAACGGGCGATGGTTTTCCAGGATTACGGTTTGTTCCCTTGGATGACTGCCGGTGAAAACATCTGCATTGCCTTGAAACAAAAATTCAAGGATTGGGATAAAAACAAAAGAAAAGAAGTTGCTTTGCAGTGGATGGGGAACCTGGGTTTGGACGAAGACCTGTATGACAAGCTGCCGATGAATTTGTCCGGCGGTCAAAGACAGCGTTTTGCCACCGCCAGAGCCTTTGCTATGGACTCTCCTTTGATGTTGATGGACGAACCTTTCGGCGCCCTTGATGCCGTAACCAAGGCTTTGCTTCAAGACACTGTTTTGGATCTTTGGCAAAAAGAAAAAGAAAACCGCAAAACTATCTTTTTCGTAACCCACAGCGTTGATGAAGCTTTGCTTTTGGCAACGGACATTGTAGTTTTGGGTCAGGCTCCCAGTAAAATTATTTACACCCACCACTTTACACCGGAAACCAAACCCACACGCGAAACATTGTTTACAGATCCCAAGGTTTTGGAACTGCGCAACAAGCTGACCAAAATTATCAATGATGAGATTCAGGAAAAAGCCCGCCGTTTGCAGGAAGAAAAGGCAAACGCCGTTCATCAGAAGCAAAGCGCTAAAAAAGGCGGTTTCTTCCGCAGAAATAAATAATCTTCAATAAAAAGCCTTGGACAAGGTGATTACAGAAAGGGTTTGTTGTTAAATGAAAAAGAAAATTTGTATTCTGCTTCTGGCTATGCTCATGGGTTTGTTTTTGTTCGGCTGCACCAACGCCGAAGCGGAAACAGAAACAGATACGGAAATTCCCGGCAACTCCATGGAATATGACGAAATGGGCTGCTGCTAAATAATTAACTTTGTTTTAAGATACGGCAAACGCCAGCCGTAAATTAAAAAAATATAATCACAAAAAATTAAATTTTTTAGAAAGAAGGGTTTAGTAAAAAATGAAAAAATTATTATCCTTGTTAGCTATCGGCTTGCTGATGGTATTTGCATTAACAGGATGCGGCAGCACTGACACAGAAGCAGACAACGCAGATCAAGCTGCCTCCGCAGATGACGTATTGACAGTTTCCGTTGCGGCTCAGCCCAACTCCGGTCAAGTTTTCCAATATTTGGCTGAAGAACACGGCTTCCTGGAAGAAGAAGGAATCAATGTTGAAATGGTTTACATCAACAACGGTACCGATGCTTTCTCTGCTTTGTCTGCAGGTCAAGTTGACATTCTCTCCACTTACGGTACAGGTTCCCCTCTGATTCAAATCGGCAGCGGTCAAGACTACACAATCTTCGGCGGCTACATGATCATCGGTGAAACTCCCTGCTTCGGTAAACCCGAAACCGAATGGAAAGACCTGAACAGCTTCGTTGGCAAAAAAATCGGTATCACCCGTTTCGGTACTCCCGACGTTGTTTTGAAAGGTATCCTTTATGATGCAGGTATTTTGGATCAAGTTGAATTTGTTGAATATAAAAAGAACCAGGAAGTTTTGCAAGCAGTTGCCAACGGCGAAGTTGACTTTGGCGCAACAGCAACAGGTTATGAACTCCAAGCTGCCGATTTAGGTTTGGAAATCAAAATGTGGCCCGATGATTACTGGCCGAACCATTCCTGCTGCCGTATGGTTGCACAAACCAAATTCTTGGAAGAAAACGAAGAAGCAGTTTATCGTCTGTTCCGTGCATATCTCCGCGCTGAAGAAGTTCTGCAAGACAACAAAGACGAAGTTGTTGAGTTGGTAGTTAAAAACCTTGACCTTGACCAAGCTACTGTTGAAAGCTTTGTTTACAGCGAACATATGAAATATGACACAGACCCCTACAAAAACAGCGTAATCACCATGTGGGATAAAATGAAAGCTTTCGGTTACATTGATGCAGATGACGTTAACATCGAAGACCACATCAATACAGCTATTTACCAAAGAGCATTGGAATCTTTGATCGCAGATTATCCGGACAGCCAGTTCTTCCAGGATAAAATGACTCAATTCAAAGAAAACAACGAATAAGATAAAATTTAAATATTAAATAATTCTTATTCTTATTTGGAATAAATAAATTTTTGCAGTTAAAACATTGTTGTAAGGAGTAGCATCCATGAAAAAATTCATCAAGAATTACGGGGTGATCATCTTAATCGGCGTATGCATCGTTTTGGCTTACATACTGCTGACAGATGTGTTCCATGTACTTTCAGATTTCTTGTTCCCAAGCCTCAAAGACGTATTTATGCAGGTGCCCGAATATATCGGTCAGCTGTTCCAAGGCTTGAAGAGTTCCTTATATTTGTTGATTACAGCCTATGTTTTGGCGGTTGTTACAGCTATCGCTCTGGGTACTGTTATCGGTTTGAAAAGCGGTTTGCGTAAAAACGTTACGCCTTACATCAACGCTTTCAGCGCCATTCCCGTGCCTTTGCTGACACCTTATGCCATCAACCTGTTCCCCACTTTCCGCGCCGCTTCTATCTTTTTGATTTGGCTGGCCGCTTTCTGGGTAATTCTGGGTACAACCATCGGTGCTGTAATGAGTATTGACAAGCGCTATTTGGAAAATGCGGCAACATTGGAAATGCCCAAAATGGAAAAACTTTTTAGAGTTGTTTTGCCGGCGGCTTCTCCATCTATTCTGGTTGGCTGCTCCATCGCTCTGACATTGTCCTTTATGATGTTGGCTGTTGCCGAAATGTTCGGTGCGGACTCCGGTATGGCGTACTTTGTTCAGTACTATTCCGATTTTGCCCGTTTCGATTTGGTAATGTTGGGCTTCCTGTTCACGGCGATTGTTCTGGTTTTGATTATGTACGTTTTCGATAAAATCAAAGCTCGCATTTTGCATTGGACTATCAACAATTAAAGGATATTGCCGTCAATTTGGCAAAAAATCGGCGGCTTGGCATATCTTGTGATATACTATAATCTTTTTACAATAAACTTATAGGACGGAGTACTTTGGTACGCCGTCCTAAAGTTGTTTTTCTTGTTTTTCCATGCGGGTTTGCATATACGTTTATTTGGAAAAAATTTAATTTGTTTTTTGCTTGTATTATATATTTTTTACTAAATTTATACAGAAAAGAAGTGTATTTATTATGGAAATTACCAAAAGAAGACATGATGAAATGACACCGGCGGAAAGAGCTGCAGCCATGGCAAAAGGCGAGGCTGTTGACCGCCTGCCCTGTAATCCCAACGTTGCCAACGGTGTGGCAAGGGTTTACGGCTGTAAAATTTCCGAATTTAACACGGACGCCAAAACCTTGGCGGCGGCGCAGATTGCTGGCTACCGTTATTTCGGCTATGACAGCGTGCGTATTTTTACAGACCTTTTCACATGGTGCGAAGCCATGGGCGCCAAGGTTACTTTTCCGGAAGATGATACGGCGGACTTGCTGACTCCGGCTATCAGCGATGTTAAGGATATTGACAAGCTGGAGCCTGCCGACCCTTATAAAGACGGCCGTTTGCCGGTGCATTTGGACGCTATGAAATATTTGATGGAAGAAGTGGGCAGCGAAGTTGGCTGTTCCGGCGCTATTGTCGGTCCTTTTACCAATGCTTTCTTTTTGATGGGCGTTGACCAAACGCTGAAAATGCTCACCAAAAACCCCGATGCGGTGCACGCCCTTTGCAGAGTATCTTTGGAAACCTGCAAAAACTTTGCTGCCGCAGTTATGGATCTCGGTTTGACACCGACAATTTCCGAACCTATGTCCTCCTGCACCGTTGTCAGCCCCAAAACTTTCCGCAAATTCTCTGCGCCTTATTTGAAAGAATTGGTGGACTTTATCAAAAGCCGCGGCAAAGGCGTTGTTATGCACATCTGCGGTCAAACCAACCACATTTGGCAGGATATTGCCGATATGGGTGTTTCGGGATTCAGCATTGACAACGTTGCCAGCCTGACCGAATGTAAACATTTAATCGGTAACCAGGTTAAAATTCTCGGTAATGTTGACCCGGGAGGCGTTATGTATTCAGGTTCACCTTTGGACGTGCGTCTGGGAACCCTGGAAGGCTTGCTGGAGGCTTACGATTCTCCAAAAGGCTATATGCCTATGAGTGGCTGCAGCTTGCCTGTGGAAACGGATTTTGCCAACATTGACGCTATGATGGATACCGTGCGTGAAGTGGGCTATCCTGTTCGTCCCGAAAAACTGGAAGCCATGATCGCCGACTGCAAAGCTAAAATGGCGGCAAACAAATAAATTTAAAAATCATCTGTAAACGCTGAAAATATAAAAAACCGATCTTGAATTTTTCAAGGTCGGTTTTTTGCAAAATAAATAATATATGGTGCAGTTTGGTGTTTGTGGATAATATTAATCAGGTTTCGTTATTAATAAGTATCTCCAAAAAGATTCTTTATTTTTTTATAATATCTTTATAGCTTAATGTAGCGATTTTGGGATTTCTTTGCCAAAAGTATGCTGTGCAAAACATTTCTTCTCCTGTGATATGATAAGAAAAAGCTTCGTTATTTTTGAAATCGGTTATATAACCGCAGTCTTTAATATCTAGTTCCTGATAACGTTTGGATTGAAGAAAATATTTTCTGCATTTTTGGAAATTCAAAACAGCATCGTCCATTTCAGGGTAAATAGTTTTCATCTTCTTTTTGGAGTTCGGAAAAGTATTTTTATATTCAAGAGCACTGCCTATTACAAGGCAGTCCGGTTTTAGGTAACAGTCTAAAATATCTAATAAATGATGTTTATTAAAACACATGAATTCACTGCTGGAATGGGAATCAATAAAAATATCAATGCATTGTTTGGCCAATGGCGGCATGAGGGTTGCATCAGATATGTATAAAATATCTATATTTAAATTTAATCTTTCCAGCCGCTCTTTGTACATTTCTACTATTGGATAATAATAATCAGAAATAATAAATTTGGCATTTATAGGGTGTTCTTTCATCAGGATATCAATAAATGTATGTATATTTATATGGTCTTCATATATAATTTTATTTTTGCTGTCAATTGAGAGTAATTTATCCATAATAAAAAGATGTGCTTTGTGGAGCATATTTTTATATAAAACAGGGGTTCCTTTAGTAAAGCTTCTTTGAAAATCAGGCCAGTTATAATTGCTTATATAGCCGCCGTATGTGCAAAGAATGCCGTTTTTTGCATAAGCCTCGTAACCGCATTCACACCAAAAATCTCCGTCAATAAGATAGCAGTTTTGAATAACAGCATTCTTTAGCATTAATGGTTGGTTGCAGTGCGGGCATTGAATGAGGTGCATCATTGAGAGAGGAATGCCTGTTTTTTTGTGTGGTTTTGATTGGAGCTGTATACTGTCAATATGCTTTTTTACGGCAGTGATAGTTTGTTCCAGTTGTGTTTTTTGTTCAAGCAAAGCTTTGTAATGCTGAATATAAACTTCCATATAGGAATTATGATCTGCGGGATCTTGTAGATTGCCTGTTCTTTCCAAAGAAAGTATTTCATGAATATCATTTAGCGAAAATTGCAAATCTTTAAGCTTTGATATGAGTTTTAACTCATTTAAATCTTTTTCGCTGAAATACCATTGCTTGTTTTTACTGTTAGGTATAATTAAACCGGTTTTGATGTAATAGCGAATAGAATAAATCGGAATATTTGTTTTTTTTGAAATTTCACCAATTTTCATTAAATCACCCTGTTCTATTAATGAATTAATATTTTTTATAAATAGCAGAATTTTGAATTGTTGCAAAAAAATATTGTTTTTATTATATCATAGATGTGTTTATAACACAAATAAACATCAAATTAAGTCTTGTTTGTTATGTATATGTTACAATAATTTGTTGAATAAGAAAAAAGCACAGTGGGCAAAACAAGCTGTTAAAACATATGACGACTGCAAAAAAATGCGTCTGCACTGTTTATTTTAGGCGGTTTTTTTTATTTGTTCTTTTCTACAAGCGTTATCCTATGATTATGCTATTTTCTTGTAATGTATAATATATCATTGATGAATATTCAAAAATAAATTACGGTAGATTTGTTAAAATGTGAGTCGGTGTTAGATTTTAATTGATAAATTTGTGCAATTGAGAATTTATTAGTCTGAATAACAAAAGGGAAAAATTTTATAAAAATTTGCTGTTGACATGAAGTTATTGTTAGGCATTCTTCTGTTAATACAATATTGGTATTGTTGATTTCATTGTTGAAAGTTTAGGAATGGGAGGGAAAAAGATGAATCAATTAGATAAGATTGAAAAAAAAGTTCATTATGTACATCTTGTTGGCGGTATAATCATTGGTATTATTTGTTTGTTTTTATTGTGTCCGCCATTAATAGCTTTGTGGGATAGAAACGATATTTGGATTGGTGCATTTCCGCTTTCTCAACTGTGCATTTTTGTTTTACCGATTTTGGCAGGTGTTGTATTAATGGCAATGTATTTTATTGAAGGCCGATATGTTGACGAATCCGATGAAAATCTAAATGAGGACGGTGATGAAGCATGACGTCAAGTGTTATTATTCCGATAATATTTATTACAGTTTATTTTTTGGCATTAATTTGGGGCGCTTTTTTTACCAAAGGCGGCAAAATGAAAAATAAAGGTAGTATTGAAGAGTTTGCGGTAGGTGACCGCAGCTTTGGATGGATAGTTGTTCTCTGCTGTCTGATGGGTTTGCTTTTTACATCCTCCGGTTTGACGAGCTGGTTCTCTTGGACGGTTGGGGAAGGTATGTTCCCGCAATATTTGACAATTTATGCTTCGCTGGGATTTTTGTTTACATTTATTTTTGCCAAAAGAATTTGGATTTGGGGTAAACATTATAATTTGCTGACCCCGCCTGATGACATTTATCAGAGATATAAAAGCCGCCCGCTTTCAAATTTGGTTGCGGTTTGTGCGGTTTTGATTGAGGCTCCTTGGATTATCATGGAATTTGCGGCCATGGGATATATGATTAATGCGGTTACAGGTTTGCCGACTAAAATCGGCATGGTCATAATTGTTGTTTTGATTATGGCATATATATTATATAGTGGTATGAAATCATTGGCAGTAACAGAGCTAATTCAAGGCTTTTTGGTAATTTTTATTATGTTCGGCGGTGCAGTTTTTCTTACATTCAAATTATTTGGAGGCTGGGGACCTATGATGGAATCCGTTATGGAGGTTGCTTCCGATAATCTGACAATTAATTTGGGTGGAACCTACACATATGAATATTGGAGCTCTACTATTATTGTAGCGGCACTTGGCATTATGGGCTGGGCATCGTTCTTTACCAGAATATATACTGCAAAAAGCGTAAAAGAAGTAAAAAAAGTTTCTTGGTGGTCTGTTTTGGTTGTTGCAATTGTTAATGGCGCATTGATGATTTTTGCTGTGGGCTGCATTACAGTTCCCGAGGCAGTTGAGGCAATTGTGAATGAAAATTCCTTGTTTATTCTTACCAATATGGTGGGAGGCCCTGTATTTACAGGTTTATTTGCCATAGTTGTTTTAGCAGCAGGCATGAGTTTGATTTCGGTTGTTATTAACAGTCACAGCATTATTATTTCAGAGAATTTTATTAAACCTTATAAGAAAAATCTCAGCTCGGAATCACGCGTGAAAATCGCTCGCTGGACAATTGTAATTTATTCTGTAATTGCGTTGGTAATTGCTTTGGTGGATTTGCCAAATTTATATTTCATTGCTATGGCAGTTTACAACATGATAGCCCAGATTGTACCTATGGTTGTTTTAAGCATTTATTGGAAGCGCTCTAACAGATGGGGTGCAGGTTTAGGTTTGATTTGTGGTTTAGGTATTACCTTAAGCGGTTCTTTCATAGATTTCACTTTCTTTGGTTGGTCTCCGGCTATTCTTGGTCTTTTGATTAACATCATTGTTCATATCGCCTGTGGTTTCATATTCAAGAAAGATGACGGTGTTGACGAAATGTTTGATGTTCTGAAAAAATATAAAGTTCCCAAGATAGTAAAGTAATGTTAATAATAACATAAGTATGAAAGATATAAGAGCGAAGGATATAAGGATGAAAGCGAAGTGAAATATTATGAATAAAACAGCCGATTTGATTTTTCTCAGTGAAAATATATTTACTGCCACAAAGCAGCATTGTCTGATATCGGGAGGTGTTGCTATTGCGGAAAATAAAATTTTATTGGTTGCCTCTGCTGATGAAGTATTAAAGTTAGCTGATGAGCACACGGAAATTTTTGAGTGCGGCAACAATTTGATTACACCGGGACTGTGTGATTCTCATACGCATTTACAAATGGGGTGTCTGCACAATTGTGAAGCTGATTTGAGTTTTGGCGAAAGTGCAGAAGAATGTGCCAAGCTTATGTATGATTTTTATATTGAGCATAAAGACGATTACGGTGAAAATGAGTGGATTCGCGGCTACACTTGGTATATGGCATATTGGGAGGATAAAACTCCGCCTCACAAAAAAATATTGGATAAATATTTTCCTGACAGACCTGTGTTATTGTTTGACAGTGACTGCCACAGTGTTTGGGTGAATTCCAAGGCTTTGGAGGTTTGCGGCATAGATGATGATGTGCAATGCTATGAATACGGTGATTTTATCCGTGATGAAAATGGTGAATTAACAGGTCATTTGGTTGAAGAGGCAATGATAGCCTGTGTACCTCAGGCATTTGATATACCAAAGGAAAAAGAGGCCGATTTGTTAAAAAAACTCAGCAAGGATTTGAGTTCCTATGGTATAACCTCGGTGGTGGATTTACGTCCGTTGTTTGGTCATGAGCAAGGCAATCTGGATTTATATCAATCGTTGTGCAGTGACGGTGAGTTGAATTTTCGTATCAATTTTGCCAGTGATCTTTTGGGCGGTGCTGATTTGGCTGCCGGATACCGCAGCTATTTTTGTAATAAAGAGGCTCCGATTTACTATGCGGGAGTTAAAGGATTCATGGATGGCATTGTGACAACTCATACCGCTATGATGATTGAACCCTACACGGATGATCCTACAGCTGATTGTACATATACATTGATGGATTTGAATGCCGGTGAGGAAGCTATTAAGAAATATCAAAAAGAGGGCTATAATATTCATGTTCATGCTGTAGGTGACAATGCCATACGCCGCTTGCTGGATATCTATGAGGCTGCGATAAAAGAAAATGGCAAGACTGATTCACGGCTTTCTATTGAGCATATGGATTTGACATCTCCCGCAGATTGGAAGCGTTTGGGAGAATTGGACATTATATCTTCTGTGCAGCCGCCTCATATTACATTGGTTGATTCTCTTGATTACGATGAATATATACCTGTTGTAGGTCAAGAAAGAAGCAAGTACTTGTGGTCATTCAAAAGCTTTGCCGATAATGGTTCGGTATTGGCATTTGGCACAGACTTTCCTGTGGTTCAGCCTGATTCTGCTGCTGTTATTCACCGAGCTGTTACCAGAAAATTTTCCGATGGAAAGCCTGTTAGCGGCTGGAATCCGGAACAAAAATTAAGCTTGTTGGATTCACTGCGTGCATATACATGGGGCGGTGCCTATAAATTAGGCAAAGAGGATGTTTTGGGGAGTTTACAATCTGATATGTTGGCGGATTTGGTTGTTTGGGATTGCAATCTTTTTGATTTGGAAGATGATGAATTGCTGAATGCAAAAGTTGATTTTACAGTATTTAACGGACAAATTGTATATCAAAACGATAATAACACAATTACTCAGAACACCATTAATAAATAGTACCAACATAATATAAATAACAGCAAAGCATTTGAAACGCATAATGTTTTGCTGTTGTTTTTTATATTTAAAAGTAAAGAACGCAAAATAAAGGAAAATAAACGAAAATAAATTATTTTTGTTTCAAGGTCGGTTTTTTTTATAAAAATGCGGCAGCTTTATAAAATAAAGCTGCCGCCGAAAGTATGTTTTTAATATTTAAATCAAAAATATTTTAATCAAAATTCATGGCTTTGACAAAAACGTTGTCGTAACCATCCAGGGCGGAAAGCTCGATATAGGCGATGTTTTTGGCGATGTCTTCCGCTTGCGCTCTTTCGTCCTCTGCCATCAGGCAGAGGTAAGCGCCCGATTTTGAGGTGTTGCCGACGTATGTAACTCGGTCTTCCAAATCACGGGGTATCAAGCCTGCGCCTGTCAGGCTTTCCGCTTTCAGGTGAGCGCCGAACTGACCTGCCACCATAACCTCGTCGATGTCGTTATCCGCCATTTCGTTGTAGGCGAGCATGGTCTGGATACCTGAAAGAATGGCACCTTTTGCCAGCTGCACTTGGCGAATATCGTTTTGGGTGATGTAGATATTGTATTCACGGTTTAAATAAAAGCGTTTTTTGCCGTCCACCTTTTCCACCAGAGGATGTGTGTTAAGACGACCGCTTTTGTGCAGAATACCACTGCGGTTCAGCTCTGCCACAACGGAGAGAATACCGCTGCCGCAAAGACCGGTTGGGGCGCAGCCGCCGATGAC
>JAHZFN010000285.1:0-2492 GCA_019421315.1 Peptococcaceae bacterium
TTCTATCGGATATTCCTTTAAATATGTGTAATATTCCCAGTCCAAAGTTTCGCCGAAGTTAGTTGGTATTTTGCCTGCTTTTTGCAGTTGTTCAGGTGTTATGTCTGCCCACTGCATCATGTTTTCTGTTAAATTTTGCAAATCGACCACGGGTGAAAGGAAAAATGCTTTTACAATATTTACCGATTGATTGCCCAATGCGGCAAGGCTGAAAAAAGCCCCCAAACTGCACGCCCAAAGGCTGATTTTTTGGTATTTGGTTTTGGCATAATCATATACTGCTTGCAAATCCGCCGTGCCGTGCCAAATGTCGCAGGGTGTGGTGTCCAGTTGTCTGTTGCCGTGTTGGGGTAAATCAAAGCTCAGCAGGCAGTAATTTTTGCTTGCGGCAATTTCCGCCAAAATTTGAATGACTGTATCTGCTTTATGGGAACCTTTGCCATGCACTGCCAAAATGCAGTGTTCTGACGGTTCGCCCCAAAGCAAAGCGGGAATGTTTTTTATTAAAATTTTTTGTTGTTTCATGGTAATTTCTCACAATTTTTTATTAATAATATAATAAATTTTTAGTAATCCCAATCGGCATGGGTTTGGGTTTGGATATTGGCATGATCTTCATAAGTTTTGGCAAAGTACAGATTGCCGTATTGATCCGATTGAAAATAGTAATAATCGGTGTCAGCGGGGTAAAGAGCCGCTTCAATGGAAACCAAACCGGGGCAGCAGATGGGGCCTATGGGCAGTCCGTAATTTTGATATGTGTTGTACGGAGAATCGAATTTGGTGTCTGCCAGGGAGATGACGGCTTTTTTGACCCCCATGGCATATTCGACTGTAACGCAGGACTGAAGCTTATCGTGGTTTTGCAGTCGGTTGTAGAAAACGCCTGCTACCAGTTTGCGGTCTTTTTCCGTTGTGGCTTCGCTTTCGCACATGGACGCCAGAATTATTATGTCGTTCATGGAATAGCCCTGTTTTTCAGCTTGCTGTCGATATTCAGCATTATTGTAAACCCGATTTTGAAAGTTTTCCAGCATGGCGGTTATAACTTCATCGGGGGCAGTATCTTCGGCAAAGTAATAAGTATCGGGGAACAGATAACCCTCAAGACGGTTTTCGTGGTCAATTTCAGCCAAAAATTCATAATCAAAACTGTGGTTTTGGCAGGCATCCAAGAAATCTGCCGCAGAGCAAATCTTGTTTTCTTCCAGAATTTGGGCAATCTGCTTGACCTGTTTGCCTTCGGGAATTGTAACTTTGATTTGCCCGTTGTGGGCTTCCGTTAAAAGCTTGCAGATGTCTTTGTAGCCGCTGCCTTTGGGAATTTCGGCGGTGCAGGTCTGCCATTTGCCGTCATAGTTTTTGGCTGTCAGGCGAAAAAGTTTGGGGTGTTTGATGATATGATTTTCTTTAAGATTTTGGGCGATGGCGATAGTGCCGTCGCCTGCCCGAACGGTAATTTCCGCTGTATCTCCTTTGACGGAACCGACGGCGTAATCTTTGATAAACGGTGATAAAATCAATAATATTAGGATAATGCAGAGAACGGCAATTCTGCATTTGCGGAGTTTTCTTTTTGCCATAATTGAACCTCATTTTTTCTATAACTTTAAATATACACTATCGAACAGCATACAAATATTTTAGCACATTTTTGTTTATTAGACAAATACTGTGCAGATATTATAGAAAAGCGTGAATAAGTCAAAAGCCGTGAATTTTCAAAAGAATTCACGGCTTTGAGTATTATTTTGATTAAAATTTCATGTTAGATAAATCAGATTTTGATGGTGTTGGTTGCATTGTTCATTTTGTTGACAATCATGTACATATTGGAAATGCTGCCGACTGCCAGAGCCTCGGTCAGACCGTAGAAATTCAGGCAGGCGCCGCACGCCATAATTTCCACGCCTGCATCGGCAAGTGTCTGCAATGCATCCAGACTGGCGGAATCTTCACAAGCCAAGGTAACACCTTTGTTAATGAAAATTAAGGTTTTTGGCAGCTTTTCTGCTTCTGTCAGGGCAAAAAGATAGGATTTCATCAATGTTGCTCCCAACTCGTCACTGCCTACACCGAAACGGTCGGTAGTAACCACAATTACCAAATTGTCGTTTTTGCCGGTCAGCTCTGCCATAACATCGGCGCAGCTTTCGTCTTTGGTTGTATTAACATAAAAAAGTCCTTCTTTGTTTTCATATTCGCATTGATAGCCGACGCTTTTGGCAAAATCCAGCAGATTGTCCAAGGCAATTTGGTTATCGACAATGGTCAGCACAGTGCCGTCGCACATGGTGTCCAGCATTTGTTTGGTGGCGATGATGGGTTTGGGGCATTCCCAGCCAACGGCATTGATGGTTCTTGTTTCTGTCATAATTCATTCCTCCTTAAAAAATCTTAAATTCAAAATTATGATATATATAAATAATTTCGTAAAATAAATTGATTTTGATGTTTTGATTTGGCTGATATTGAAATCATGATTATTTTTA
>JAHZFN010000285.1:2502-2847 GCA_019421315.1 Peptococcaceae bacterium
TGTCGTTTTTGCAGCATATAATGCTTGGGGGCAAAGCCAACAGCAACATTTATTTCAGTATTATAGCCATGTGTCAAATTTGCAATTCTTTCTGCTGTTTCTGATTTTGCTTTTTTCGGTTCCGTCAGGCAATATACCGTTAAAATAAGTTTTTTTTCGGCAGAATTAACTGTTAAATCGTAATTAAATATGTTATCAATGGAAAAAACAGCTTCATCAAAATCTGTTATTTTGAAAAGAGAAACGCCTTTCGTTTCCAGACGATGAAGTACTTTGTCCAGCCGCCGCAAAACCGAGCCGCAGGGGCAGGGCTCCGTTAAAAATCTGCCGTAATCTCCTGTTCGG
>JAHZFN010000286.1 GCA_019421315.1 Peptococcaceae bacterium
AGATAATTATAATTTAGTAGATTTTAAATAAAACAGTTGTTGACTAAAGCTATATATGTTAAGATTATATAGATTATTTATAATAGTATTTAAAACATAATTGAAATTGGTTGTATGTTTGTTAATTTACACGGTTATAGAAAAAATTACGGAGGGTAAGTGATGAAAACCTTGGGTCCCGTTAAGCTGGGGTTGACTTTTGCAGGCTGCTTTTTGGGCGCAGGCTATGTTTCGGGGCAGGAGCTTTATCAATATTTCGGCTCTTTCGGCAAAAACGGTTACTGGGGATTGCTGATTACAATAGCTTTGATGTTTGTTTTGGGAACATTGATGATGACAGTTGTGCGTCGAGCGGGCGTTAAAGATATGGCCCGGTTGCTGGTGCCGAGAGATATTCCCCGGCTTCGGGGTTTTGTGGGCATTATCCAAACGCTGTTTATTTTTGGGGTGACAGTAATTGTATCAGCAGGTATCGGCGCTTTGGCGGAACAGATGGCAGGATTGCCGTATGCTGTGGGCAGTGCTGTTTTTTGTGTTATCTTGGCGGTTTTGGCGTTGAAAGGTGTCAGTGGTTTGGTGAATATTCTTTCGGCAACTGTGCCTCTTTTGGTGATTGCCGCTGTAATTATCAGCGTTGTCGCTTTGGCAGGCAAGGGGTTGGAAGCGATGGATTTCAGCTCCAAACCGCACACATCGCCCCTTTTGCAAAACTGGCTGCTTTCGGCAGTTAATTACGCTTGTTACAGTCTTTTTTGCGGCATTGGCATTTTGACGCCGCTGTCTCATATGTCACCCAACGGCAAAACCATTGTGCTGGGAGTTGCTTGTGGTTCCGGTATTTTGCTGGCTATCGCCTGTGGCATATTGTCGGCTTTGGCGGTGTATCCCGATGCGGTAAATGCCCAGCTGCCGATGTTGGCGTTGTCATCGGCTTTGGCGCCGTGGCTGGGCGGGGTTTATGCGGTTATGCTGTTGGCGGCAATGCTGGGCGCCGCTCTTTCGTCGTATGTTGCCATAACCAATTATGCCGTTCAAAAATTTGCTTTAAACCGCCGCCGCAAAAATATTTTGATTGTTGTCATGGCGGCAGTGGCTTGGCTTTGCAGTTTATTCGGCTTCGGCAATTTAATCGGCGTTGTTTATCCGCTTTGCGGTTATTTCGGCTTTGTCGCAATGATTGTTGTAATTATCCGTTTTTTCAAGCAGAAAAAGGGGCAGGGCAGAGAAAACAGTTAAAAACGGCAGTTTTTGACGTTGATGTTTTGACGGAAACGATCGTGTTTTATAAATCGTTGGGGCAGAGTATCTGCCGAAAAATATATTTTGGCGGGAAATATAATAAAATTGTGTTGAATTAAGGCAGATTATATTGAAGTTTATATTGAAAAAACGGAAAAATAGAGGAATGTTACAGGGTTTTTATTGACAATGGCGGTAATTTTGGTTAAAATAGGTTTATAGTCTATCTGACGATGAATTAAAATTATTAATATAATCTTATTTAATTGCAAAACTTTATTTTAGGGAGGTATTTTCAATTGGCTAAACAGAAATTTGAAAGAACTAAACCGCATGTTAATATCGGTACAATCGGTCACGTTGACC
>JAHZFN010000287.1 GCA_019421315.1 Peptococcaceae bacterium
GTCTTTATCATAGCTCTTTACCCACGCCAGCTGCGGCTGCCCGTCGGCTCCGTGGCTTAAAGCGTTGCCGTAGCCGTAAATTACAGTATAATCGGGCAGGTCGTACACATATTTATCCATCATTTCCTGATATGCTGTTTTGTCTGCCAAAGCCGCACCGTCGCCGTCCACACTGAAAGTCATAGTGTAGGTGTAGCCCTCCGCCGTTCCTAAGTAAGCGTCGTTGGGAAAAGCGTTTTTAACAGTTTCTTCGTCAAATTCACCGTCGTAAACATTAACATAGAAAAGCGGCACGCTGACATCGTCAAACTGAGCCGATACGGTATTTTTCCATTTATGAACATTCAAAGCAACATCTGTACCCTCTTTGTAACCGTCGTAAGTAATAACCGAAAACAAATTTTCATTCATGGAGATGGAAAAACCCAGATTTTCGCTTTCGTATTCGGTGGTATTATTCTTTTCATCAGCTGTACTTTCCGCCGAACCGCAGGCTGAAACCGCCAAACAAGCCGCCAGCATCAGCAACACAAAAAACGCCGTTTTAAATCTGTTTTTGTTCATATTTTCATACACTCCGTTCACCGTAATATTTTACAAAATCTTTTAATCTGATCTGTCCAAAGCAAAGGACAGATAATTTTTATTATATTATAATAATCTTTTTATATTTTAATATAAAACGCACCGATAATGCAAGGGGTTCGGCAATAATTCAGAATATATTCAGGAGTTAAACAATAAAACAATATAAAAAGGGCGTTGAGGTAAATCAACGCCCTTTAGGTTATTTTTGCTATATTTTATTTAATCAAGCATTTTTCGTAAATTCCGGCTTTTTTCAAAGCGGAAATCATTGCTTCGCCGATTTTATCCGGTGTGGGAGCAACAACGATACCTGCGGCTTCCAAAGCGGCGCATTTGCTGGCTGCGGTGCCTTTGCCGCCGGAAACGATAGCACCTGCATGACCCATACGTTTGCCGGGAGGTGCAGTTTGACCGGAAATAAATGCAGCAACAGGTTTTTTCATGTTTTCCTGAATCCATTTTGCGGCTTCTTCTTCGCCCGTACCGCCGATTTCACCGATCATAACAACACCGTAGGTGTCTTCGTCTTCGTTGAACATTTTTAAAACGTCAATGAAGCCCAAACCTTGTTAATGGAAAGCTGATTTACGGCTTCGTAAGTCAATGTCCCAGAGCGGGAAACAACGCCGATATGACCTTCTTTATGAATGGCAGCGGGCAAAATGCCGACTTTGCATTTGCCGGGAGAAATCAAACCGGGGCAGTTGCCGCCGATCAATTTTGTCTTTTTGCCTTTCAGGTAGTTTTTCACTTTTGCCATATCAAGAACGGGGATACCTTCGGCAATGCAAACTACCAAATCCAAGGCTGCATCGATAGCTTCCAAGATGGAATCTGCGGCAAATTTGGCGGGAACATAGATAATGGAAGCGTTGGCGCCTGTGGCAGCAACAGCTTGTTTAACTGTATCGAATACGGGTACGCCCAGGCAGGTTTGACCGCCTTTGCCGGGTGTAACACCTGCCACAATGTTTGTACCGTAATTCATCATTTGTTCGGCATGAAATCTGCCCTGGGAGCCTGTCAAGCCCTGAACAATCAATTTGGTGTTTTTATCTACTAAAATACTCATTATTTAACACCTCCGGCACATTCAATACATTTTTTAACGGCAGCGGAAAGATCGTCCTCAGCGATGAGGTTCAATCCGGACTCTGCCAAAATAACACGGCTTTGTTCAACGTTTGTGCCTTGCAGACGAACCACAACGGGCACTTGAATATTGGTAACCTTGGCTGCGGCAACAATGCCCTGCGCAATAACGTCGCATCTCATGATACCGCCGAAAATATTAACCAAAATGCCTTTTACATTGGGGTCGGAAAGCAAAATTTTGAAAGCTTCCGTAATGTTTTCTTCTGTGGCGCTGCCGCCAACATCAAGGAAGTTTGCGGCTTTGCCGCCGTAGTAATTGATAATGTCCATGGTTGCCATGGCAAGACCTGCGCCGTTGACCATGCAGCCGATATGACCGTCCAAAGCGATGTAGTTCAAATCGTATTTTTTGGCGCGAACTTCTTTGGGGTCTTCTTCCGTTTCATCACGCAATTCCTGAATATCGGGATGTCTGTACAAAGCGTTGTCGTCAAAGTTGATTTTGGCGTCGATGGCTTCCAGATGACCTTCGCCTGTCAAAATCAAAGGATTGATTTCAACCAAAGAACAATCTTTTTCAACCATCATTTTGTACATACCTTTTACCATTGCGGCAAATTCTTTATATAAATCACCTTCAAAGCCCAAAACGGCAGCCACGTTTTTGATTTCGTAATTGCGGATACCTGTGATCAGGCTGATGTTTTCTTTGGCAATTTTTTCGGGGTGTTTTTCGGCGGTTTCTTCAATTTCCGTACCGCCGTCGGCAGAAGCGATCATAACCAAGCCGGCATTTTCGTTGTCAACAGTCATGCTGAAATAATATTCCTGCTTGATGTCGGCGCCGCCCGTAACCAAAATTTTATGAACAACCTTGCCTTCGGGACCTGCTTGTTTGGTGAACAGTCTTTTGCCGATAAGCTCTGTTGCGTATGCCTTAACTTCGTCAAGGTTTTTTGCGATTTTCACACCGCCGGCTTTACCTCTGCCGCCGGAATGAATCTGTGCTTTCAAAACATAAACGCCACCATCCAATTTTTCTGCGGCGGCAACAGCTTCTTCGGCATTGTGAGCCAGATAGCCGTCCGGTACATTGATACCGTATTCTCTCATCAAAGCCTGAGCCTGATATTCATGAATTTTCATAAAGCACCCTCCTTAAAATTTATATTTATTTTATATAATCTAATATCCATGACATTTATTATATCACAATTTTTCAAACAAAAAAAGGGAAAACGGATAAAAAATCCCTTTTCCCTTATATCATTTCCGTATAGGATTATTCATAATCTATACATACTGTATACATTGTGTAATATACTGTCTTTTATTTATCACATTGAGACGTTCCGCACACATTTTCAACAATATTTTCGGTTTGATTTTGCTTTTTCGGGTACGGCATCATAACCTATTGTTAAATACGACATATCATACAGATTATTCGTTTTCAAAAAGCGGCGTGGAAAAATATCTTTCGGCTGTGTCGGGCAGAATGGTTACAACCGTTTTTCCTTTGCCAAGCTTTTTCGCCATTTTTAGAGCAGCCGCCACATTGGTGCCGCTGGAAATGCCGCACATCAAGCCTTCGTAACGAGCCAAATCCTTGGCGGTTTGAATCGCTTCTTCGTCGGTTACGATATAAATTTCTTCGTAAATTTTTTGGTTCAGATTGTTGGGAATCAAGCCGTCGCCGATACCCATTTGCAGATGAGTGCCGACTGTGCCGCCTGCCAAAATGGCGGCGTGTTCAGGCTCAACCGCCCAAATCATAATGTCGGGGTTTTGGGCTTTCAGAGTTTCGCCGATGCCGCTGATGGTACCGCCTGTACCGACACCGGAGCAAAAGCCGTGAATGGGACCGCCCACCTGCTCCAGAATTTCCAGACCTGTTTTATGCTTGTGGGTCATGGGGTTGGCTGGATTGTCGAATTGCTGAGGAACATAAACCTTGGGGTTCTCAGCCTGCATTTTCAAAGCCGTCTGCATACATTCGTCAATGCAGTCGCCGATATTGCCTGCATCATGAATCAAAATCACTTCCGCACCGTAATGCCGAACCAATTTTCTTCTTTCTTCGCTGACGGAGTCGGGCATGATGATAATAGTTTTATAACCACGCACAGCGCCGACCAAAGCCAAACCTATACCCTGGTTGCCGCTGGTGGGTTCAACAATTATCGAATCCTTGTTAATCAAGCCTTTTTTCTCGGCTTCCAAAATCATGTTGTAAGCGGTTCTGCTTTTGATGGAGCCGCCTACGTTGAGTCCTTCGAATTTCACCAAAACTTCGGCGCTGTCTTCGTCTGCCATGCGGTTCAAACGAATTATGGGAGTATGACCCATTGCGTCCAAAACATCATTAAATATCATTTTTATAACCTACCTTAAAAGAATAAATAAAAAACTTAAAAAAATCCTAAAATAAAGCGTTTGCCGCTTTGTTATCCAACTGAATATATTCGCCGCAGCCAACAAGATTTTTCTGCGGCTCTTTTTATTATATGCCTTGGGGCATACATATGTTACTATGAATTTGATTTTTGATTTCAGATATTTTCCTTGGCACAGACTTCCCGAAGAATTTGTTCAGGGTCGTTGCCGTAAATATCCAATCCTTCGGCAGCAATCAGCCGCTGCTTGGTAATTGCAAAAAACATTTGGCATAAGTTCCGCAAATAATCATAACCCAGATTATAATTTCCGAGATAACCGCCCGCCGTTGTAACATAAATCAGTTCATCAGCATGGCAAAGCCCGACGGGAATACCCTGCTCGCTGTATTTGAAAGTTATGCCGCATACGCAGATGTTTTCCAAATATATCTTCAAAAGAGACGGAAACTGCAAATCGTAATACGGCGCCGCAACAACTATTTTGTCGGCGGCGGCAAACTGATTGGCAAATTCAAAAAATTCATCATCCGTTTTTCCTGCCTGTAAAAGCACGTCTCTTTTTTGCAAAAGCTCAGCATTCAATGGTTTCAAATTTGCTTTTTGCAGTTGGATTTTCTCAATTTTCGCCGAGGGATTTTCGGCAATAATTTTTTGCAGCAAACGGTCTGCCAAAATTTTGGTTCGGGAATTTTCCCGCAGACAAGAGTCAACAAATAAAATTTTCATAGACCAATCTCCTTTTTCCAATCTCCTTTGTTTAATCCAAAGCCATGCCAAATTTAACGGTTTTGCATAAGGTTCTTTATAATAATCTACGTATACTAACAGCCGGCATAACAAAATATCCGCACTCCGTTTTGTGACTGCGGATATTAAGATGTTAAGTATTAATTTGCTATATTATTCATTTTTATTTCAAAACAGCTTTGTGGAATTTCTTTTTGCCTTTGCGGATTTTTACGCCGCTCTGCAAGGCTTCAGCGGAAACCTTGTAGTCAATGGAATCCACTTTATCATCGTTAACGGCAACACCGCCCTGCTGAACCAGGCGTCTGCCTTCGCTCTTGCTGGGAATCAAGCCGCATAAGGACATCAAATCCAAAATGGCAATACCGTCGGCGGGAACATCGGCAGCGGCAATTTCTGTAGTCGGCATATTGGTATCGTCGGCGCCGCCCGCAAAAAGGGCATGAGCCGCAGTTTGAGCCTTTTCAGCTTCTTCCTTGCCGTGAACCAAAGCTGTCAGTTCGTATGCCAAAACTTCTTTGGCGGTGTTCAGCTTACTGCCTTCCCATTCTGCCATTTCGTCAATTTGTTCCAAAGGCAGGAAAGTCAGCATACGCAAACATTTGATAACGTCGGCGTCACCCACATTGCGCCAGTACTGATAAAATTCAAAGGGAGATGTTTTGTTGGGATCAAGCCAAACTGCGCCTTTGGCGGTTTTGCCCATCTTTTTGCCCTCGGAATTCATCAAAAGAGTGATGGTCATAGCATAGGCGTCTTTGCCCAGCTTTTTGCGAATCAGTTCGGTGCCGCCCAGCATATTGGACCACTGGTCGTCGCCGCCGAACTGCATATTGCAGCCGTATTCCTTATACAGATGATAAAAGTCATAGGACTGCATAATCATATAGTTAACTTCCAGAAAAGAAAGACCTTTTTCCATTCTTTGTTTATAGCATTCCGCCCGCAGCATATTGTTCACGGAGAAACAAGCTCCGACATCCCGGATCATTTCGATATAGTTAAGCTTCAAAAGCCAATCGGCGTTGTTTACCATAATCGCTTTGTCTTCGCCGAATTCGATGAAACGTTCCATCTGCTTTTTGAAACAATCGCAGTTATGCTGAATAATTTCCGGCGTCATCATGGAGCGCATATCGGTTCTGCCGGAGGGGTCGCCGATATAGCCTGTGCCGCCGCCGATCAAAACAACAGGCTTGTTGCCTGCCATCTGCAAACGTTTCATCAAGCAGAGCGCCATGAAATGACCGACGTGCAAAGAATCTGCCGTGGGGTCGAACCCAATATAAAAAGTTGCTTTTCCTTCGTTTAACAGCTGTCTGATTTCGTCTTCGTCAGTAACCTGGGCAATTAAACCACGGGCTTGCAATTCTTCATAAATTCCCATCTAACTTCTCCTTTTTTAATTTTGTTCAATATTTTATCTGTATTTTTTCTTCTATTAATATGTTTAATAAATAATAAAAAACACTATTATATATTATATAGCATTGCCGCCGCAAAAGCAAGAGCGGAAGCGCAGGCAAAGAAAGAAAAAACAGCCGAAAACAGATGTCATATCCGTTTTCGGCTGTGTGTATTTTATTCTGTTTTTTTGGCGTCCATGGCGGCTATCAAATCTTCGTCAACCTGTTCGTCAAAGGGTTCGTCTGCGGTTTTGCTTCTGATTTCCGCCACAAATTCCTTGATTTGTTCTTCATATTTGGGTTCTGCCCAAACACTGCCCCAGCCTTTAAATTCGTTAAAGGTTTCGCCGAAAATCTTGTCGTCGTATTCTTCGAAAATGGCAGGGATATTATTATCAATCAGAACATCCATCAGCAAATCAGCTTCAAACTGGTTGTTCAGCTGCATGATATTTTTAGTGTTTCCCTTATAAATTTTGCTTTCTGTCATGTTGAACCTCCCAAACTTCCGCGCAAAGCCGTTCCGTCAGCTGCCGGTCTTGCACCAAAAGCTCCTTTTGCTTTTTGCTCAGCTTTTTGACGGCGCACTCCAGCTTCAGCGCCATAATTTTATCTTCCGCATAACAGCTCCAAACCAAAACCACAGGCAGTCTGCTGCGGGTGTATTTGGCACCTTTGCCGCTGTTATGGGTTTTAACTCTTTGTTCAACGTCTGCCGCCCAGCCGGTATAAAGAGAATTGTCCCGACATCTGACCATGTATGTGTACGGCATCAGATTTTTTCAAACATATCCGTTCCGACGCCGCAAATGGGGCAGGTAAAATCCTTCGGCAGTT
>JAHZFN010000288.1 GCA_019421315.1 Peptococcaceae bacterium
CGGCTGCAAACAGTCCATGTGCTCCTTGATCGGCGGTGAAACTGCTGAAATGCCGGGTTTTTACGGCGAAGATGAATATGACATTGCCGGCTTTGCCGTTGGTGTTGCCGACAAAAGCAAAATCATCACAGGTGAAAAAGTCAAAGAGGGAGATGTCTTGATCGGTTTGCCCTCCACAGGTCTGCACAGCAACGGTTTTTCCCTTGCCAGAAAGGTGCTTTTGGAAGGTAATTTGAAAGCCGCTGATTACTTGGACGAGTTGGGTTCAACCGTTGCCGAAGCAATGCTTGTTCCCACCAGACTTTATGTAAAAGATATTCTGCCGCTTCTGGAAAAAGTGGATATTCACGGAATGTGCCATATCACAGGCGGCGGCTTAATTGAAAACCTGCCCAGGGTTTATGCCAAGGATTTGGCTGTGGAAATTGATACCTCAGCTTGGCAGACTCCTGCGATTTTTGATGTTATGCAGAAGCAGGGCGGCATTGCCGATGACGAAATGTATCGCGTTTTCAATATGGGTGTCGGTTTTGTTATCATGGTTGACCCTGCCGATGCCGACAAAGTTTTGGCAGAGTGCGCCGACGGCTTTGTCATGGGCAGTGTTGTGAAAAAGGCAGATAAATCAGTTGTTTTGAAATAATTATACAGATAAAGCAGATAAAACAAACAGGCTGAACGGAGGATTTGATGATTAAGATTGCAGTATTGGCAAGCGGCAGCGGCACTAATTTGCAGGCGATTATTGAGGACGTTATGTCAGGCTATATTCCTGCGGAAATCAAAATTGTTTTAAGCGATAAGCCCGACGCTTACGCTTTGACCAGAGGTGAAAATGCAGGCATTAAAACTCAGGCTGTGTTGCCGAAAAATTACGCAAGCCGTGAGGAATTTGACAATGAGCTGGTGAAAATTCTTAAAGCAAACGATGTGGAATATGTGGCGTTGGCAGGCTATATGCGTTTGCTCAGCAAAACTTTTTTGGATGCTTTCCCCAACAGGGTTGTGAATATTCACCCTGCGCTTTTGCCGTCTTTCCCGGGTATTCACGGTCAGAGGGACGCTGTGGAATACGGCGTCAAGGTCAGCGGCTGTACAGTGCATTTTGTTGACGAAAACATGGATCACGGACCCATTATTGCTCAGGCTCCGGTGCCTGTTCTGGATGATGACACCGAAGAAACTCTTAAAGCCAGAATTTTGGAGCAGGAGCATATTCTGTTTCCCCATGTTCTGCGGTTGATTGCCGAGGGCAAGGTGGAAATTCGGGGCAGAAAAGTTATCATTAAAGATTAGATTATATTTTAATAGGGTATCGCAAGGTTACTTTCAGTTTTGTTGTTTAAAATAAACGGAGGGAAGATAAATATGAGTAAAAGAAGAGCCATTATCAGTGTTTCCGATAAAAGAGGCGTTGCCGAGTTTGCCAAAGCTTTGGTGGATTTGGATTTTGAAATTGTTTCCACAGGCGGAACTTTTAAAACTATTCAAGATGCAGGCGTTCCCGCAACCTATATCAGCGACGTCACCTGTTTTCCGGAAATTTTGGACGGCAGAGTAAAAACACTGCACCCCGCAATTCACGGCGGCATTTTGGCAATGCGCACAGAGGAACATTTGGCACAGCTGGACGAGCTTGGCATTGTACCAATTGATTTGGTTGTTGTGAATTTGTATCCGTTCCGCCAGACTATTGCAAAACCTGATGTTACATTGGCTGATGCTATAGAAAACATAGACATCGGCGGACCGACCATGGTGCGGGCGGCTGCCAAAAACCATAAATATGTTACCATCGTTGTTAACCCCGACCGTTATAACGAAGTTATTGAAAGACTGAAAAACGACACTTTGGATTACGATTACAGATTGCAGCTGGCAACGGAAGCTTTCACTCATACGGCAGAATATGACAGCTATATTTCCCAATATTTGCAGGATATTACAGGTAAAAAAGAGCTTTTCCCGCAAAACAAAATTTTGCTCGGTGAAAAAATTCAGGATTTGCGCTACGGCGAAAATCCCCATCAAAAAGCGGCATTTTATAAGGATTTCGGCTGCAAAGGAGCTTGTATCGGCAACGCCAAGCAACTACACGGCAAAGAGCTTTCCTTTAACAATATTATTGATATTAATGCGGCTTTGGAGCTGGTTCGTGAATTTGAAACTCCGGGCGCCGTTATCATTAAACACACCAACCCCTGCGGCACTGCTTTGGGGGATACATTGTGCGAAGCCTACGACAGAGCGTTGGCGGCAGACCCTGTTTCCGCTTTCGGCGGTATTGTCGGTTTGAACCGTGAGATTGACGCCAAAACAGCGGAATCCATGGCAAAAATTTTCTTGGAAGCCGTGATCGCCCCCAAATTTTCCGCCGAAGCTTTGGAAATTCTCACCAAAAAGAAAAATATCCGTCTTTTGGAAGTGGGCGATTTGACAGTTTCAGACGGCAATATTGATGTTAAAAAAGTAAACGGCGGCTTTTTGCTGCAAGATACCGATGTTGTTGCCGCCAAAGCCGAAGATTTGCAGGTTGTTACCAAAAAAAATCCCTCGGAAAAAGAAATTGCAGAACTGCTTTTTGCCATGAAGGTGGTTAAGCACGTTAAATCCAACGCTATCGTTGTCAGCAAAGACCGCCAGATTATCGGTGTTGGCGCAGGGCAGATGAACCGTGTCGGTTCCGCCTGCATCGCTTTTGAGCAGGCGGGCGAAAAGTGCCAAGGCGCAGTTTTGGCAAGCGACGCATTCTTCCCGTTCCGCGATACTATTGACGAATGTGCCAAAAACGGCATTACCGCTGTAATTCAGCCGGGCGGCTCCATCCGTGATGAAGAAAGTATTCAGGCGGCTGATGAAGCAGGAATTGCCATGGTATTTACCGGAGTTCGTCATTTCAAACACTAAAAAATATTGCTGTAATAACTACTGTACTATATAAAAACATAAATAATAACGGAGATTAAAATTATGAAAATTCTTGTGATTGGCGGCGGCGGCAGAGAGCACGCCTTGGTTTGGAAAATTGCTCAAAGCCCCAAAGTTGAAAAAATTTACTGCGCACCCGGCAATGCCGGTATTGCGGATTTGGCGGAGTGTGTTGATATTAAAGTTGAAGATTTGGACGGTTTGGCAGAATTTGCCAAAGCCAACCAAATTGATTTGACGGTTGTGGGACCTGAGGTTCCGTTGACCATGGGTGTTGTTGACAGATTTGAAAAGGATAACCTACGCATTTTCGGACCTGCTAAAAATGCCGCAATTATTGAAGGCTCCAAGGAATTCTCCAAAGACATTATGGTAAAATACGGCGTGCCGACTGCGGCATACGGCAGTTTCACCGATGCGGCTTCCGCTTTGGCTTATATCGACAAGGTGGGCGCACCAATCGTTGTCAAAGCTGACGGTTTGGCGGCAGGCAAGGGTGTTGTGGTTGCCATGGATGTGGCAGCTGCAAAGCAGGCCGTTAATGATATTATGGCTGATCAAGTTTTCGGCAGTGCCGGCAGCAAGGTGGTTATCGAAGAATTTTTGGACGGCGAAGAAGTCAGCGTTTTGGCATTTTCCGACGGCAAAACAGTTGTACCGATGGTTTCCGCCCAAGACCACAAAAGAGCCTATGACAACGATGAAGGACCCAATACGGGCGGTATGGGCGCATATTCTCCCGCACCAATTTACACACACGAAATGGAAAAATTCGTTTTGGAAAATGTTTTGAAGCCGACGGTTGACGGCATGGCAAAAGAGGGCAGGCTTTACAAAGGCGTGCTTTATGCAGGTTTGATGGTTACCAAAGACGGCATTAAGGTTTTGGAATTCAACGCCCGTTTCGGCGACCCCGAAACTCAGGCTGTTTTGATGCGTCTTGATTCCGATTTGGTGGAAATTATGGAAGCCGTTATTGACGGCAAATTGGCAGAGCAGGAAATCAAATGGCAGCAAAAACCTGCCGTTTGCGTTGTGGTTGCCGCAGGCGGTTATCCAAAATCCTACCGCAAGGGAGATGAAATCACAGGTTTGGCTGAAGCCAACCAAAACGCTGTTGTTTTCCATGCGGGAACTAAATTTGCCGACGGCAAGGTTGTGTCAAACGGCGGTCGTGTTTTGGGGGTTACTGCGATGGGCGACGATATCAAAGGCGCCATCGACAACGCTTATGCGGCTGTTGACAAAATTCATTTTGCCGATTGTTTCTGCCGCCGAGATATCG
>JAHZFN010000289.1:0-9147 GCA_019421315.1 Peptococcaceae bacterium
AACACTTTCCGCCGCTTCCGCTCCAAATTGTACTGCCGATTGTTCTTCTGCTTGATCTTCTGCCGCAACAGCCTCAACATCTTCCCCGTCAGCCGTTGCTTCCGCTTCTGCCGCTAACATATCCATATCCTCAACAGCATTTTCGTCGGACAAATCGGCATTTGCAATGTCAACCGCCGCAGGAACGCTTTCATCATCTTTTTTATCTGTTTTATCTTTAGCTTCCGCAGTCTGCCGCTGCTCAGCGCAACCCTCCTCAGATGAATCTGTTAAATCTGCCAAAACAGCTCGGCTTTCACCTTTTTTGCCGCTCTCGGCTTTTTCAGCCGTCATTTCGGCGGCCTTTGCAATAGGTTCTTGTGGTTCTGCCGTTTTATGCAAATCAGCAGCAGCCTTCCTGCTATTCGTCTGTTCGGCTCTCATAACAATTTCTGAGCTGTTTGCCACCCCCTCAGCCGTTTTTTCGTCAACACTGATATTATCAGCGGCAACGGCGGAATTGGGCGGCTCAGCGGCAACTGCGGCAGTTTCGGCGGTCTTGCGCCTGCGCAGTTTCAGTAATGCCTTCAGTTTAAGAGATTTAACATCTGCCGCTTCAGCAGTTTGCGGATAATTAGCAGTTGAACTTTTCAGCGCCGTGTTTTTGCTCCGTCCCTCATTTTTATCACTGTTCCCAACAGCAGAAATTTGCATGGTGGTGTCGTCAATTTCGTTTTCTTTTTCCGCTACAGCTGGATTCCCCTTTTTTATGCTGTCCCGCTGACTTTTTTCAGGTTTATCCCCAACAGATTTAGGTGTAGATTGGCGGTCTGTTTTACTGTCATCTTTATAACTGTCTTTATTATCCGCCGCAATATTTGTCTCGGCAATTTCCATAGTTTTTTCCGATGTTGAAACATTGACCTTCTTTTCACCGCTGTTTTCGGCGGTTTGTTTTTCAGAATTGTTTTTTTGAAGATTATTTTTTTCAGGGTTACTCTTTTCGGGATTTTTAAATTCCTTGGCAGGCTGTTCTGCGGTTTGAACCGTTTCCGTTTTGCTTTCTTCCGGCAAACCGTCCGCCGCCTGCAAATCCATTATTGGATCATCGTCCTTAAGCTGTCCTGCCGCTCCTGAGACAATATCTTCATAATCCGCCAAAACCTTTTTCACCAAATTGTCGGGAACATAACGTTCCTTTTCACCGCCGTTTTCACTATTCTCGTTTTGCTTAAAAAGTTCCGAAACATTGCCGCCGACGTTTTCCCGGATAGTTTCAGCTAAATCCTCAAATGATAATTCGCCGCTGAATTCCAAAACATAGGGAGCCAAAACCTCCAGGCTTTTGCCGTCAAGTGCCGCCCTGATTTTGCTTTCCTCGGTTTGCCGCCAGCCTGTCGGCATTTCCGCCTTGAACGACAGAACAATCCGCTCCTTGTAAAGCTTCTTGCCCTCAATCCCACGGTAATCCATATTAATTTCATAAATGCCGCCCAACCAAATTCCGCCGTCTTTTTTCACAGCATCATCCAAAAACACCTTGACGGTATAGCTGTCTATATTCTTAACGCCCATAGCGTCCTTTGATAAAAAAACAGTCTGTGTCAAAGGTATCGTCGCTTTTTTTATATCATGTCCATTGGTCATATCATTACCTCCGCCATACATTACTGCTAAAAAATATGCCGCAGGACAGCGTAATATGCTAAAATTGCCGTGCAAATCCGCTGATTTTTTTCGATGTTGATTTAATCGTTATACTGATTTTTCCAAAACATTCCTCCTCATTTAATCTATTGCTTGCTTTCTTTTGATTTTTCCCACTCATCCGCCATTTGCCAAATTTCCGCAAAAACCTTTTTGCAGACCTCGTCAATTTCGTCAAAATTCATCGCCTTGACATAATAATCCTCCAAATCATTATGCAAACTTTTTGCCTTGGCGATATAATTCACTGCCTGCTCCAGCTTTTGCCGCCGCTGACTGTCAGCCGCCTGAACCGCAGAAATTTCTACCGTTTGGTCTTGGGGCAAAGACCGCAAATCGGGCGCCGAACCATCAACAAAAGCAAAACCTATCCTTGGCAAAACAATCATTTCGTAACAATCGGGGGCAAAAGTGCTGTGGTAAATGTCAATATCATGTCCCCGCAAAACCGCCGCATCTTCAATTTGCCGCAAAAACAAATGAACATCATACCGATTGGCGCTTTTGATCACAAAACGTCTGCGAACATCGGCACTCAGCTCTTGGTTGTAACCGACCCAACCATTTGGAGTTACGGCAGACGCAAAAAAATGCTTAATTTCAGACAAATCATAGCCAAAAACCTCGCAAATCACGTCATTTGCCAAAGACGTAATTCTTTTTTCGCCAACAGAATTTTCCATGGCAAAATCATCATACAAAACCTTATATTCCGCCAGCATTTCATAAGCCTGCTGAAAATTTTCCGATATTTCCTCAGTCAGCCGCACAATATCCTCCCTGCTTTCGGCAAGCATTTCCCTGTTCCAATGATCCCCCAAATTGATTATTTCATCAACAGCACCGGGATAAACAGGGTCAACAGTGTGAGGTGCAGTCCCGTCCACAACGGCAATTTGCAAAGCCCGCACAATAACCCCGTCCACAGATTCGTTGTCGGACGAGCATTGCCACATTTCAACATCATAACCTCGTTCCGTCAAATTCCCCGCAATTTTTTTCATCAGGGTGCTTTTACCTGTGCCGGGGCCTCCCTTTAATATAAAAACCCTTGCCATATCCCGCAGACCTTCCTTATACATGTGATAAAAACCCTCCGTGGTATTACTGCCGGGAAATCTATGAATAACGCTGCCTTTTTTCATAATTAACACTCCTACAACAAATTTTATTGCTATATTATGCCCCAATTTTTAAACTGTGCTTTTCCGCCGCCTTTATTTTTCATAAAACCCAATATTCTATTCCCGCAACTTTTTCCCACATAAACACCAAAAAGCCGAAGCTTATAAAGCTTCGGCTTTTGAATTATCTTAAGTTTAATAGGCACAAAATTTAAGCGAAACACAACGCTCGATTATTCCTTTAATTTATTACGATCTATGCTTGTGATTCTGATTTTCCAGCCGTATTTTGCGTGTCAGCATTTTCGGCTGAATCCTGCGTAATGGCTTCTTCGCTGTAAGAATAATAACCCTCAGCGATTTTCTTATCCATTTCGTCGTTCAGCTTTTTCACACCGTTTTCGTCGGCGTTGTTTGCGGATGCGGGCGTAATATCAACAATATCCTTTTGGGCATCCTCTGCCAGCTGCTGATATTTGGTAACGCCGTCCATAATTTCATAAAACTCATCGGCTTCAATGGTTTCTTTGTTTACCAAAACTTCAGCCACAGCATGCAGCTTATCAATATGCTCCGTCAAAATATCCGTTGCCCTTTGGTAAGCTTCCTCCATCAGCTTTTTGGCTTCTTTGTCGATGGCATAAGCCACTTCCTCGCTGTAATTTCTTTCGTGACCCAAATCTCTGCCCAGGAAAATCTGACCGGAATCCTTGCCGTATGTCAAAGGTCCCAATTCTTTGGTCATGCCGTATTTGGTGATCATCTGGCGAATCATGGCTGTTGCTCTTTCCAAATCGTTGGAAGCTCCGGTGCTTATATCACCCAAAATAATTTCTTCGGCAACACGGCCGCCCAAAAACATAACGGCCTGATCAAGCATTTTGGTTTTGGTAATATAGTTTGTGTCATCTTCGGGCAAAAGCAGAGTGTAGCCGCCTGCCATGCCGCGGGGAATAATGCTCACCTTATGCAAAGGATCAGAAGTCGGCAGATAATAGCTGACAACAGCGTGACCTGCTTCGTGGTAAGAAACCAGCTTCTTTTCCTTGTTGTTGATAACACGGGATTTTTTTTCGGGGCCTGCGATAACCCGTTCAACGGCGTTTTCGCAATCCTCCATATAAACCAGCTTTTTGTTTTCTCTTGCCGCCAAAAGCGCAGCTTCGTTCAGCATATTCGCCAAATCGGCGCCTGTGAAACCGGGAGTTCTTTTGGCAAGAATACTCAAATTAACATCATCAGCCAAAGGTTTGTTTCTGGAATGAACCTGCAAAATAGCCTCTCTGCCTTTAACATCGGGAGCGGAAACGCTGACCTGCCTGTCAAAACGGCCGGGACGCAGCAATGCGGGGTCGAGAATATCAGGTCTGTTGGTGCCCGCCATAACAATAATGCCTTCGTTGGCGTCAAAACCGTCCATTTCAACCAAAAGCTGATTTAAGGTTTGTTCTCTTTCGTCATGACCGCCGCCCACGCCTGCGCCTCTTTGGCGACCAACGGCGTCGATTTCATCAATGAAAATAATGCAGGGAGCATGTTTTTTGGCATTGTCGAAAAGATCGCGCACACGGGAGGCGCCGACACCGACAAACATTTCCACAAAGTCCGAACCGCTGATTGTGAAAAAAGGAGTTCCCGCTTCGCCCGCCACAGCTTTGGCAAGCAATGTTTTACCTGTACCGGGAGGTCCGAACAGCAAAACGCCTTTGGGAATTTTAGCGCCCAGCTGAGTGTATTTTTTCGGAGATTTCAAAAAGTCGACAATCTCCGCCAATTCTTCTTTAACTTCGTCTACGCCCGCCACATCCTTAAATGTAACCTTTTTATCGGCGTCAGTCTGCATTTTGGCACGGCTTTTGCCGAACTGCATAACATTGCCGCCGCCTTGGCTTCTGTTCATCATGTAAACCATCAAACCTATCAAAAGCAAGACAGGCAGAAAAGAAATTAAAATGGAAAGCCACTGTCCCGACGCTTTGGCAGTCATAAACGTAACGTTTGTAACGCCTTTTTCCTTGGCCTGGGTGGCAATAGAGGCGTCTGCCGGTCCGACAACCGTATGTTCGTCGCCGTTTTTCAGCTTAACTTCATAATAATAGTTTGTTTCGTTTTCGTCAGGCTGAATTTGCAGACTCTCGATTTCACCTGCATCCATGCTGGCAATCATGTCGCCGTATTCGTATGTTTGAACACTGCTGTTATTTGTCTGGTTATCCGAGGTAAAAATGTAAACACATACCGCAATCAACACAATAAGCAGGTAAATTGTAATATTTTTAATTGTTCTTTTCAACTATCCGTTCACTCCTTACGCTAAAATAATCAATTCTATATCAATCTGTAATAAGTTGTTTTTTAATACAGGCTATAAAAATAATTATACAACATTATTTCGATAATTTCAAATATTTTCAAACAAAATACATAATTAATTGCAAATTAAAAATTTTCAGCGGTTTTTGCTGTTTTTTTTCAAATCAAAAGGAAAATCATCCTGCTGTCCCTCGTCGGGCAGTTTGCCAATATACATTTTGCCCTTTTGAACCTTGGCGTATACTTCTCTTGGCAAAGAAATCTGTTTGCCGCCGCCCAGTTCCAAAATATTCGCCGTCTGCAAATTGGTCAGCGCCAAATTTTCCTCAATGCCGCCCGTTGCGGGTTTTTTCAACAAAACAGCCTGCCGCCAAAGAAAACGCACCATACGCCGCCGCACCGCCAAATGCAGCTTATCAAATTCCTTTTTGTCGAAAAAGTATCCTTTGCTGTTTTCCTTAACCAAAGCCGCCGTTTTCGTTCGGACATAATCGGCAATGAAATCACTGTCGGCACCGCAGATATCCGCCGTGTTTGCCAACGCCGCCGCAATATTCACATTATACTCTTTTAAAGCGGGCATCAGCTCCAAACGAATTTTGTTTCTTTTGTACTCAGTGGAAAAATTGCTCATATCATCACGGTAGGGCAAATCATTTTGCCTGATATAATCTTCGATGAGTGCCCTCGGCACATTCAAAAGCGGCCGCAGCAAATTGCCGTTTTGCATACGCATACCGCTTAAACCGTCGGTTCCTGCGCCGTGCAGAAGGTGCAGCAAAACAGTTTCCGCCTGATCCTCCAGATGGTGCGCCGTTGCTAAATATGCCCTGTCAAAGCCGCCTTTTTCCCGCAGTTCCGCCGCCAAACGCCAAAGCCAGCCGTAACGGTATTTTCTGGCCGCCGCCTCCAGATTGCCGCCTGCCGCCAAGGCAGGAACATCCTCCCTGCGGCAAAAGCAGTCAATTTTTTGTTCTCGGCAAAAATCCTCAACCAGACGCTGGTCAGCGTCAGCATCCCCGCCTCGTATGCCGTGGTTAAAATGCGCCGCCGCCACCGCAAAACCCAGCTCTGCGCCGAGAATATGCAGTCCGTGCAGCAAAGCGACGGAATCCCTGCCGCCGCTGACGCCGACCACAACCAAGTCACCTGCGGACGGCACTTTTTGGCTTATAATATTTTTACGCAAAGCTGACAGCATAAGAACCAACCTCAACAAACTAAAAACAATCTTTTGGGGCTTAACGCCTTTTCTATAAATACTTTACCCCCAAAATATAAATTAAATTTTAACTATTACCCGTTTATTGTCCGTTTATTACCAATGCAAAGAGGAAATATCGTTATTCCGCAGATTTTTTTCATAAACAAAATGCCAAACACTTTATTCAAAATTTATTTGAAATTTATTCAAGACATTTTCAGTAAAATTCACCCTGCAAACAGCTTTTTACGCTGTCTGCCGACAAATTAAGCAGAAAGAAAAATCTTGCAAAAATAAGCTTTTATATAATTCTACCTGTACCAAGGCTTTTCCTGCAAAAAGCACAAAGTAGAAAAAAGCAATAATTCGTCGCATAAAAACAGGAATATCCCCCCACATACCGACATTTTTTGCGTTTGGTTTGTTGTATAATCAACGTAAAGGCGGTGAGAAAAAGTGAACAACGAAACAAGGGTTTATCCCTATCAAAGAGTATTGGACGAAAAACCGCAAATTGGCGATAAACGCTTCAGTGAATACATATCCCCAAGCAATGAAAACAAAAATCCGAGCCGCGGCAAAACATTCAAATTTATGCATATGAGTTTATCAAGCTGGCTTCTGGCGGCGGCCGCCCTGTGTTTGGGGTCGGCGGAAATTTTAGGGAACCTTTATCCTTTCGGAATTGCTTTTGCCGCCGCCGCAGTTATCAAATGCCGAAAACATTCACTCCTATATGCGGCAATGGTCATGGCAGGCAGCATTTTTGCCAAAGGGACAGGGTCGTTACCATACATCATTTCGGCGGCAATGGTCTGGAGCCTTTTATACTTCAGCCGCCGCGACGAAAAATTTTCCCGTTTGGTATCGCCCGCCCTGGTCTTTGCCGTTCTTGCCACAAACAGAGTTATCGCCTCCCTTTTTACGGGAGAAATATCCGGTTATGATATATCCATCATCTTTTTTGAAGGTATTTTCACCGGCGGACTGACAGTTGTAGCCATGGTAACCCTCAGCCTGGCTTCCAACTATAAAAGCATCTCCAAGCTTTCTACCGACGAATTGGTCTGCATTTTTGTAATGCTGCTGGGCTGTATCAGCGGACTGGGCGACTTTGCCATAGCCGGCATAAGTATCGGCGATGTGGCGGGTAGAACCCTGATTATGCTGGCGGCATTATGGGGAGGTGCAGGTGCAGGTGCGGGGGTAGGCGCCATCATGGGTATTGTTCCGAGTCTGTCCATGCTGGCTTCTCCCGCCACCGTCGGTATATACGCCTTTGCGGGGCTTATGGCAGGCGCTTTCCAAACCTACAAAAGAGTCGGCGTTTCCGCAGGCTTCATTTTGGGCAACATCATGCTTTCGCTTTATGTGATAGAAAGCGCAGAAATTGCGGTTCAGCTGATCGCTTCTCTGATTTCCGTAATTTTGCTGTTCCTTTTGCCCGCCAAGCTGGTGAATTACGGCAGCAAGGTTTTTTCGGGAATTTATGGGCAAACCGCCGCCGAAGACCGCAGCGGCAGACTGATGAAAGCAGCAGGCAAAAAACTGAAAAACACCGCCTGGATATACAAAGAACTGGCAGGAAACTGCAAAACACCCGACCAAGAAAACGACACCGAGGCAGAAAATATCAACAATGTTTTAAACCATCTGCGTTCCAGAATTTGCGATAACTGTTCTGTCCGCAAGCTTTGCTGGACAGTGGATATAAACGAAACCTACCGCAGTGTAATGGAGCTTTTTAACACCTCCGAAAAAAAAGGCTCCATCAACGTAACAGACGCCTCTCCCGTCCTGCAAAAACGCTGTCCGCACATTCGGGAGCTGGTGGCAACGGTCAACTGTCTGTATGAGCTTTACCGCCAAAATAATTTTTGGCAAAATCAACAGGCAGGTTCGGGTATGTTTTTGGCAAATCAGCTGGAAGGCACCGCTCAGGTTTTGGAAAATTTGGCGGCAGAGCTGACAAACAACGACCTACGGGCAGCAGCCGCCGAAAAAACGGTCAAAAGAAGCCTGGATAAAATGGGAATTGCCGCCGACGGCGTGCAAATCTTGAATTTCAACGAGAAAAGCCTGGATTTTTGGGTTAATTTCGAGGAATGTCCGGGTGAAAACACCTGCCGCAAAATCATCCAAAAGGAAACAAGCAAAGCCATCGACAAAAATTTAAAAATCGCCGATGTTTGCTGCGGCAACACCTGCGGCGAAAGCTGCAAATTTCACCTGCTGGAAGCAGGAGCCAAGAATATTACCATCGGCAGAGCCCAACTGGCGCGGGCAGGCAAAAATGTCTGCGGCGACTGCGGCAGTGACTTAATTTTGGACGAAGGCAAGCAGCTTTTGATGATCAGCGACGGCATGGGAACAGGCTTTAAGGCCGCCCTCAAATCGGGAACCGCCGTCAATATTTTAAGCCGCCTTTTGGAAATCGGCTTTGAAAGAGACACCGCCATTGATGCGGTAAACACCATACTGATGCTGCAAAGCAACGAAGAATCCTTTGTTACTCTCGATATGTGCTTCATAGATTTATACGAAAGCAGCGCCGATTTCATTAAAACAGGCGCCGCTCCCAGCTTCATCAAAAAAAATCATAATGTAAAAATTGTCAAAAGCAGCAGCCTGCCGGTGGGTATGCTGCAAAACGTGGAAAAATCCGTTACCACCGAGCATTTATCCAACGGAGACATGATAATCCTGACAAGCGACGGACTGCTGGATGCCGACAGTAAAACAGATATAAAATGGCTGGCGGATGTCGTGGCAAAATCCGATATAACAGACCCGCAGCAAATGGCAGAATATCTCCTGAAC